>DASRJX010000150.1:0-4233 GCA_035649235.1 Candidatus Cryosericum sp. | reverse complement strand
TTGACCCGCGGGATGAAGTACTGACCCGCGATCTGCTCCCAGTGCACGTGGTCGTCGATCTGCTCCGCCAGTCCCGCGACCTGTCCCGTGAGCTGGAAGAGCTGCGAGGCAGCCTCCCGCCCGTCCGCGGTGAGGTCGGCCGCGAAGCGCTCCTCGTGCTCCTGCTCGAGAGCCCGCAGGCCGGCGACGACGTCCTCCAGCCGGGCCTCACGCGGCGGGACGGCGACCTCGGCCAGGCGCAGCAGCCGTCCGCCGACGAAGGCGTTGAGCGGCCGGTTGAGCAGGACGGCGAGCCCGGCCTCCGATGCGGCCTCGAGCGCCGTCTGGCCGGCGCCTCGTCCCGTGTTGGGCGTCAGCGCCGCGCCCGACTCGAAGAGGTTCATCGGCACCTGCAGGACGCGGAAGTGATGCGCCTCGCCGCCCGCCGCGCGCGCCGCTTCGAGCATGCGGGAGAGGGAGGTGGCTTCGGGGTCCGAGGCCGGCACTACGGCCGTGTTCGAGGAGACGCCGTAGTGGCCAATCACCCCGGCGCGGACCCGCTCCTCGAGGAAGGCGAACGACTCCCTCAGGCGGCGGTAGAACTCGTCGCGGGACGCCTCGAGGCCGCCGTCGCCGCGCCCCTTCGCCTTGCTCTTGGCGGCGTCCGAGAGGAAATACTCCGGATTGTGCAGCAGGCAGACGTCGAGGCGCTCCGACCTGAGTCGCTCCAGGGACCGGGCCAGCTGGTCCTGCAGGAACTCGGGATGGATGCAGTGCCAGCAGCCGTCGGCGTAGCGCACCATCTCCGGGAACGGGCGGCCGGCGCGCTCCCGCTCGACGGCCACCTCCAGGTTGCGCCCCTGCACGTAGCCGATCTTGGAGACGACGACGATGCGCTCCCGGCGCCGCGCGTCACGCTGCTTGAGATCGTGCAGGACGGCGCCGACCAGACGCTCGCTGCCACCGTCCATGTAGTTGGTCGAGGTGTCGATGAGGGTGCAGCCGGCGTCCAGGGCGTGCTCGAGCGCCTCCCGGTGTCCGGGCGTCTCGTCGTCGACGCGGTAGCAGCCGAACCCGATCCGGCCGAGGGGAAGGGCGGAAGTCACCGTCCGGCGCCTCGCGCCGCGTCCCGACTGTCCGCGTGGATCAAGCCGGCCTAGTCCTTCTTCTTGAGGCTCGAGAGGTACGCGACCAGGGCGTCGAGATCGGCGCCGGTCAGGCTGGGGTACGCCTTCATCTTGCTGTCGGCTTTCATCTCCTTCGGCGAGACGATCCATTTCTTGATCTGGTCGGAGGAGAGCTTGCTGCCGACGCCGTCGAGCGGGTTGTTCTTGTTCCCCTTCCCCTCGATGGCGTGACACATGCTGCACTTCTGCGCGGCGAAGACCTCCTTGCCCTTGGTGTGGCCGGAATCGTCCTGCGCCGAAGCCGGCGCCCCCGCCGCAAGAAGACCGACGACCCCCACCGCTGCCATCCAACGCTTCATGTCGTCCTCCAATCAAGGAATGGTCGGCTAACGATACCACCATCCGATCGCCTGTGCGACGCGCTGCCCGACCTCCTCCAGGTGATCGTCGAACCCGTGGTTGGCCCCGGCTATCGGCAGCACGCGGGCGCCGTGGGGGAGCATGGCGGCGAGGGTCAGGACCAGCCCGAGCGGCGCCAGGGGGTCCGACTCGCCCTGGATCAGGAACACCGGCTTCTCGCAGTCGCGCAGGAACCCGAAGTTGTACAGCCCGACCGGCGCGCCCAGGCCGATGAGGGCCGGAACGCGGTCGTCGTCACGGCCGACCAGGAGCCCCACGAACGCGCCGAAGGAGTATCCGGCGATGACGAGGGGCGCCCCGGGGAAGCGCCGTCCCGCCTCGTCCAGAACGGCGAGCAGATCCTCCTGCTCACCCCGCCCGCCGTCGTGCCGTCCCGCGCTGCGTCCCGCCCCCCGGAAGTTGAAGCGCAGCGCCGGCAGGCCGAGGCGCACCAGCGCCTCGGAGGCGGCGTGCACGACCTTGTTGTGCATGGTGCCGCCGAACAGCGGATGCGGATGGCAGACGACGGCGGCCGCCCCGGAGGGGTGGCCTTGCGCGGGCCGCTTGAGGAAGCACTCCAGGCGTCCCGCCGGCCCCGGCAGGAAATAGGTCTCGACGCGCGGTCCCGGCACGTCCGTCAGCATGGCCCGTTCGCCGGCATCCTATCATCGCGGCACGCGGCCCCGGGGAGACCACGTGGGCTCGGTCCCGCGGGCCTTCCGCGGCCGGGAGCCCCTGGTGTACGCTTGCCGCCGGGCGCACGGAGCGGGCACCCGGAGGTCACGTGGCGGTCACGCCGGACCAGTTCAAGGACGTTCTGCGATTCTGGGCCAGCGGCGTCACGATCGTCACGACGCGCCGCCAGGACGGGATCCAGGGGATCACCGTCAGCTCCTTCGCCTCCCTGTCGCTCGAGCCCCCCCTCGTCCTCGTCTGTATCGAAAGCAGGGCCCGCAGCCACGAGGCGATCGCGGCCCAGCGCTGCTTCGTGGTCAACATCCTGGAATCGGGCCAGGAGGATCTTTCGGAGTGCGCCGCCGCACGTCGCGGCGCCGAGGGGGCGTGGCTCCTGGACGTGGCGCACCACACCGCCGTGACCGGCGCCCCGGTGATCGAGGGCGCCCTGGCATGGCTCGACTGCTCTCTTGCGGCCACCCACGCGGGAGGGGATCACACCATCTTCGTTGGCCGCGTCGAGGCGGGTGGAGGGGGAGGCGGGCAGCCGCTCGTCTGGTTCGACCGGGGCTACACGCGCCTCGTGCGCTGAACCTCCGGATCGAGCCGACACACCCCGTCCTGCCGCGTTGACAGGTCTCGTTTCGCTGCGCTATCGTCCGGGCCCCGGTGACACACGATCGACACATTCGTCACGCTGCCGACCGGCCAGTCCGCCCGGCGGGTGACGCAGGCAGCAGGGTGGACGCATGTTGAACATCAGGAAGAGCAACCGCCTGTTCTTCGACACGTTCGAGGGGATGGCGCGCGGGGCGGTCGAGGCGGCGCAGGTGCTCGAGTCGATGTTCCGCAACGGAGCCGACGCCCTCGGCGCGCACGCGGACCAGATCAAGGAGATCGAGCACCGCTGCGACCACATGGTGCACGACCTGGTCCGCGAGCTCTATCGGACCTTCATCACGCCCTTCGACCGCGAGGACATCCACGATCTCTGCACCTCGATCGACGACGTCGTCGATCTCATCAACTCCACCGCCAGCCGCGTCGTCCTGTTCGGCGTCGGGAGCGAGGTCCCGGACGCGGCGGCGCTCGCGGGCGCCATCCGGCGCCAGTCCGAACTGATCCTCGAAGCCGTCCGCCATCTCAAGGAGCCGGAGTCGATCCTCGACCGCTGCCGGGCTATCAAGGAGCTGGAGACGGAGGGGGACCGGCTCTACCGGGAGGCGATGGCGCGGCTGTTCGAGCGCGCCACCGATCCGATCTTCGTCATCAAGGCGAAGGAGATCATCGAGCGGCTGGAGGCGGCCACCGATGCGGGCGATCGGATCGCGATCGTGCTGGAGCGGATCGTCCTGAAGAGCCAGTAGAGAGGCCGGCCATCGATCCCGTCCTGGTCTCCGTCGTCGCAATCGTCGCCGTGGCGCTGGTGTTCGATTTCCTGAACGGCTTCCACGACGCCGCGAACTCGGTCGCGACCGTCGTCTCGACCGGCACCCTGACCCCGAACGTGGCGGTCGCCTGGGCCGCCTTCTTCAATTTCGTGGCCGCCTTCGGCTTCGGGGTCCAGGTGGCCAACACCATCGGCAAGGGCGTGGTCGACCCGGCGGTCGTCGACCGGTGGGTGGTTCTGGGCGGGCTCATCGGCGCGATTGCCTGGAACCTCCTGACCTGGTGGCTGGGGCTCCCCGTCTCCTCCTCCCACGCCCTCATCGGAGGCCTGGCGGGGGCGGCCGTCGTGCGCGGCGGTTTCGGAGCGCTCATCCTGCCCGGCCTCCTGAAGATCGCCCTGTTCATCGTCCTGTCGCCCCTCCTGGGCTTCGTGCTCGGCTTCCTCATGATGACCATCCTGATGTGGCTGTGCCGGCGGTCCGCCCCGGCGACCGTCGATCGGAGGTTCCGGAGGCTGCAGCTGGTGTCGGCCGCCTTCTATTCCCTGGGCCACGGCACCAACGACGCGCAGAAGACGATGGGGATCATCGCCGCGCTGTTTTTCGCGACCATCTGGCGCGCCCAGCAGCCGCTGTTCGAGTCCGGAAAAGTCGAGTTCCCGTTT
>DASRJX010000149.1:0-5709 GCA_035649235.1 Candidatus Cryosericum sp. | reverse complement strand
ACCTGCCTCAAGCTCGAGGCGGTGAACTCGATCGCCCCGGCGACCCCGGTGGAGTCGCGGAGGGGTCCCGGAACGTGGACCGTGATCGTCGCCGCGCGGGTCACGGGGCTCATGGGTGCGGCGAGAGTATACGACCGGGCCGGCCGGACGGACCAGAGGGAAGGCGGGGCGGAGGGTGGCTGGCGGAGAGTGGCTGGCCCCTAGTCCGGGGCCATGCCCTTGTCACGGGGGCGGCGGGTCCGTACGATCCCCGCGCGGTCCTGGGGCCCGCGGAGGGCGGCGTGCGTCTTCCGACACTCAATCTCGTGCGGCTGACCGCCGGCCGGCCCGGCGACCGCCTCTTCCTCCTCCTGGTGCCGCTCACCGGCGTCCTCACGGGGTTCGCGACGGTGGCGCTGGTGCGCCTGCTGGCTCAGGTGCAGAAGCTCTTCTGGGGCGACGGCCGCCACCTGCTGCGCGCCGCCTCGGACCTCCCCTGGCCGCACCTCCTCCTGGCCCCCCTGGCGGGAGGACTCCTGATCGGCCTCCTGATGCTGCTGGTGAAGGGGCCGGTCGGAGGCACCGGCACCTCGGGCCTCATCGAGGCCTTGTCGCTGAAGGGCGGCGTTCTGCGGTTGCGGGACACGCTGGCGACGACGGCCGCGACGCTGATCACGGTCGGGTCCGGCGGGTCGCTCGGACGCGAGGCGCCTTTGGTCCAGGTCGGGGGAGCGCTCGGATCGCTCCTGGGCCGGCGCGCCGGCCTCGCCGGCCAGAGGCTCAAGCTCCTGCTCGCCTGCGGCGCCGCCTCGGGGATCGCCGCCGCCTACAACGCCCCGATCGGCGGCGCCCTGTTCGGCCTCGAGGTGATTCTCGGCAACTTCGCGCTGGAGAGCTTCGGCCCGATCGTCGTCTCCACGGCCATCGCCACCGTCATCTCGCGGCGCATGATCAGCGCCTATCCCGCCTACGAGCCGCCGCCGGTGCCGGTCCTGGTCTCGGCCTGGGAGCTGTGCCACTACCTGGCGATGGGGGTCCTGATCGGCCTCGGGGCGCTCCTGTTCCTCGCCGTGCTGCGCGTGGGCGCCCGGTGGTTCGCGCGGCTCCCCCTCCCGGCGTGGCTGAAGCCGGCCGCCGGCCTCCTGATGGTCGGGATCATCGGGCTGCGCGCGCCGTACGTGTTCGGCAACGGCTTCGACACCGTCGACCTGCTGCTGCGGGGGGCCCTCCCGGTCGGCCTCATTCTCCTCCTGCCGTGGCTCAAGATGGCGGCTACGGCGGCGACCGCCGGCTCGGGAGGCGCCGGCGGGCTGCTGACGCCGACGCTCTTCATCGGTTCGATGCTCGGGGCGGCCTACGGGGAGTGGGCGCACGCGCTGGCGCCCGCGGCGACCGCCGGGCCGAGCGCCTACGCCCTCGTCGGCATGGGCGCCATGCTGGCGGCGACGACGCAGGCGCCGCTGACGGCCATCCTGATGATCTTCGAGCTGACGGCGGACTACCCGATCCTCCTGCCGCTGATGCTCGCGTGCGGCGCCTCGACCGTCGCGGTCCGTCTGCTCGGAGGACGCTCGCTCTACACAGCGCGCCTGCAGGAAGGCGGGGTCCGCCTGGGCGGCCGGATCGAGGAGCTGGTGATGGACACCATCCTGGTCCGCGACGTGATGCGCCGCGGGGTCCCGGCAGCCCGGGAGGACGAGCTCCTGCCGGCCGTGCTGCGGCGGCTGGTCGACGAGGGCAGGAAGGAGATGTTCGTGGTCGCCCCCGACGGGACGCTGCTCGGCGCCATCACCGTGGCGGAGATGTCCGACGTGCTGTCGCGGCCGGAAGGCGTCGCGGCGACGAAGGCGGGCGACGTGGCCTACCGCGACCTGCCGACGCTGCGGCCCGACGAGCGCCTGACCGACGCGATAGGGCGCTGGTCGCAGGTCAGCCGCGACCGCCTTCCCGTCGTCGACGAGCAGGGACGCTACCTGGGAGAGCTGTCGGCGGGGGACATCATCTTCCTGTACAGCCAGGAGGTGCTGCACAAGGAGGCGCGCCTGGCACGCTTCGACCGCACCGGCGAAGGAGGCCGAGCCGAAACCACCTACGTCGAGCTGCCGCGCGAGTACGTCGTCGCGCAGATCGTCCTCACGGAGGCCTTCCGCGGCATGACGCTCCGGGACCTCGACGCGCGGCGCCGCCACGGGATCAACGTCCTGGAGGTCAAGCGCAGGAGCGGCTCCCGGATGGAGAGGCGGATCCAGCCGAACCCCGACATGGCGCTCGAATCCGGCGATGTCCTGATCGTCGTGGGGAGGCCCTCCGAGATCGCCCTGCTCCAGGCCGGGCCCCAGAGTGGCGCCTAGGAGGCGCCCGGACAGGAGACAGGCGCCGGCGGGTGGCGGCTACCGACCGGCGTGGGCGCGCGCCGTGGCGCGCGGATTCCTTTTTTGCTAAGCTGCCGTAAAAGCCGGTACCAGAATGAATTCCTTTCGCGCCGCGACGGCGGCGCTCGCGAAGACCGCCTCGGCCGCCGCGCTGGCGATTCTCCTCCTGTCAGCCTCGGGCGGGGAGGCGCGCGCCCACGCCCCGATCGAGGAGCAGGTCGCCGCCCTGACCCTCCGCATCGAGGCCGACCCTTCGGACGCCCAGCTCTACCTGCGCCGCGGCCAGCTGTACCGCCTGATGCGCCGGACGGCCGCCGCGCGCGCCGATTGCCAGCGGGCCCGGAGCCTCGGGCGCGGTCTCCCGGCCGCCTCTCTCTGCCTCGCCGTCCTCGAGCTCGAGGCCGGCCGATGCTCCGAGTCCCTCCCGGCGATCGAGGCGTACCTCCGCGCCCGGCCGGACGATCCGGAGGGCCTCTGGGTGCGCGGGCGGGCTCGCGCGGGCCTGGGTCGGTTCCCGGAAGCGGCGGAGGACTTCTCCCGGGCCATCGCCGCCGCCCGCCCTCCGCTCCTCCCCTCACCCGATCTCTACATCGAGAGGGCCCGGGCCCTGGCCGCCGCGGGAGACTCGCGGCTGGACGAGGCGCTCGGGGGCCTGGAGGAGGGCCTGGCCCGCCTGGGGCCGGCCGTGTCGCTCGAGCAGGCCGCCGCCGATCTGGAGGTGCGGCTGGGACGAGAGGAGGCGGCCGCGGAGCGCCGCGTGAGGCTCGGGCGCGCAGGTCCCGACCATCGAGTCCTCCCTCCCGTCACGGCCGCGAGCGCGCGGGACGTCTTCGCCGAAAGGGTGTCGCCCGCCGACGCCGCGGCGGATTCACCGGCGGTCATCACGAGGGGCCCGTATCTGCAACGCGGCACGGCCGAGGAGATCGTCGTGCGCTGGCGGACCGACCAGCTGGCCGACAGCCTGGTGAGGTATGGCACAGCACCCGACGACCTGCGCTTCGAAGCCCGTGACGCGCGTCTCCTCCGCAACCACGAGATGACGCTCCAGGGCCTGGAGCCGGAGACGCGCTACTACTACGCCGTCGGCTCGTCGACCGGGACTCTGGCCGGCGGCGTAGGGCTGTCCTTCGCGACCGCGCCTCGGCCGGGGACGCGGCGGTCGGTGCGGATCTGGTCGATCGGTGACTCGGGAACGGCCAATGAAGCCGCGCGGCGCGTGCGAGACTCCTACCTCGGGGTCGCGGGCGGCCGTCTTCCGGAAGTCTGGCTCATGCTGGGGGACAACGCCTACCCGGACGGGACCGACGCGCAGTACCAGGCGGCGGTCTTCGACATGTACCCCGGCTTTCTGGCCGGGACGGTCCTGTGGCCGACGCTCGGGAACCACGACGGCATCAGCGCCCACTCGGCGACCCAGTCGGGCCCCTACTACGACATCTTCACGCTTCCCACGGCGGCGCAGGCCGGCGGGCTGCCGTCGGGGACAGAGGCCTACTACTCGTTCGACTATGCCAACCTGCACTTCATCTGCCTCGATTCCCACGAGACCGATCGTTCCCCCCAGGGCGCCATGATGACCTGGTTGCGCGCCGACGCCCTGTCGACGAAGCAGGACTGGACCATCGCGTTCTGGCATCATCCGCCGTACACCAAGGGCTCCCACGACTCCGACTTCGAGTTTCAGCTGATCGACATGCGCGAAAACGCGCTGCCGATTCTGGAGGCGGCCGGCGTCGACCTGGTCCTGACCGGGCACAGCCATTCGTACGAGCGCTCCTTCCTGCTGGATGGGCACTACGGACGGTCTACGACGCTCGTCCCCTCGATGAAGAAGGATCCGGGCGACGGCCGCCCGGAGGGAACGGGCGCGTACGCCAAGCCCACGGCCGGGCCGGGGCGGCACGAGGGCGCCGTCTACGTGGTCGCCGGCAGCTCCGGCCAGACGAGCGGCGGGCCGCTCAACCATCCGGCCATGTTCCTGTCCCTCAACTCCCTCGGATCGCTGGTCCTGGACGTGGTCGGCCTGCGCATGGAGGCAACGTTCCTCGACGATGCGGGGCGCGTGCGCGACAGCTTCACGCTCCTCAAGGGGCCGCAGAACCATCCGCCCGTGGCCAAGGCCGTTGCCCCGCATCAGATCGAATGCGACCAGCACGGCGGCGGGGTGGTGCGACTGGATGGAAGCGGGTCGAGCGATCCGGACGCGGGGGAGGACGGCCGGATCGCCGCCTACGAATGGTTCGAGGCGTATGGATCCGCTTCCGAGCGCCGGCTCGGGAGTGGCGCCCTGATCGAGGTGATGCTGCCTCCGGGCGTCCACGCGATCACCTTGAGGGTCACCGACGCCGCGGGCGCCTGGGGGACCGACACGACGGAGGCGCGCGTCGTGGACACCGTCCCACCGCGCCTCCTGGTGACGGTCGACCCGGACGTGTTGTGGCCGCCCGACCACGCGCTGCGCGAGGTGCGGATCGACGTCCTCGTCGAGGACGCCTGCGATCCGTCGCCGGGGGTCGTGCTCGTGGGCGCAACGAGCGACGAGCCGGACGACGCCCGGGGCCTGGGCGACGGCATGACCCGCGGCGACGTCCAGGGGGCATCTCTCGGCGCCGGCGGCGGCCGGGTGTCGCTCAGGGCGGAGCGCGACGCCTCGGGCTCCGGCAGGACCTACACCATCACCTGCGCCGCCAGCGACGCGGCTGGGATGACAACACCGGCCTCCGCGAGGGTGCTCGTCCCGCGCCAAGGTGGCGGCATGCCGGAGTCTCACTGAGGCGCCGGGCGGGACGGATCCCGGCCCGGGCTACTTCCCCGGGGTCGTGAGCCGCTCGACCTCCGCGGCCCAGTTCAGAATCAGGGTCGGGTCTCTGCTGGCGGCCACACTCTCGGTGTAGATGAGGGCCAGGACCCGGCGGCCGTCGGGCGCCAGATCGTAGGTGTGCGGGTTCCCTCCCATCGGCATGCCCTCGAGGTAGCGCTCCGGGCGTCCGGCGACGAAGGCGGTGGACGACCCGTCGACGGGCACCCTGAAGAGCTTGCCGTCGTCCCGGTAGAAGATCTCCTTTCCCGTCGGCGACCAGCGCGGCTCGACACCCCCGCTGGTCGAGATCTGCCAGCGGCCCCCGGGCCCCGGGAAGGGACGCACGAAGACCTCGTGGGAGCCATTCTCGTTCGAGACATAGGCCAGCCAGCGGCTGTCCGGGGAGAACCGGGCCATGTATTCGTCGTGGGGGGTCTCGAGAAAAGCCCTGGGCTTGCGCTCTCCCTGGAGCGGCAGGATCCAGATTTCGGAAGTTCCTCGCGCGTTCACCCGCTCGAACGCGAGGAATCGGCCGTCGGGCGAGAAGGACATCGGGAC
>DASRJX010000148.1:0-16835 GCA_035649235.1 Candidatus Cryosericum sp. | reverse complement strand
CCCGGCGGCCATGCGGTTTTCATCGACGCCCGGCGGTTCCTGCCCCACATCCCGCCCGAGCAGTACCCGGGCCACGCCCTGGCCTGCGAGCTGTACCTCGCCGGCGGCATCCGATCCTGCGAGATCGGCAGCGTTATGTTCGGGGCCCGCGACATGGGCGGCTCCTTCACGCCCGCCCGCCAGGAGCTCGTCCGCCTGGCCCTGCCGCGCAGGGTCTACACCCAGAGCCACGTCGACCGGATCCTGGAGGTCGCCACGGAGGTCGCCGGCCGTGCGCGCGAATTGCGTGGCTTCGAGATGACCTGGAGCCCACCGTTTCTGCGGCACTTCACGGCCAGGTTCCGGCCCCTCGCCTGACACCGCGTCCTGCTTTTTTGCGCTTCCTGTGGCAATATGCTCCTGCCTCGGGGGGGGGCTCACGAGGGTCCACCCTTGGCTCGTCACGACTCATTCCGATACCTCGCCGGGAACGTGGCGTTCCTCCTCTTGTATTACGCCGCCGGCAGGCTCGGCCTGTCGCTCGCGTCCCTGCACCCGAGCGCCTCTCCCGTCTGGCCGGCCTCGGGGATAGCGCTCGCCGCCCTGCTGCTGCTGGGATTCCAGAGCTGGCCCAGCGTGTTTCTCGGCGCTTTCCTCGTGAACGTGGTGAGCCTCGGGAAGGTCGCCGTATCGCTCGGCATCGCCACCGGCAACACCCTCGAGGCGGTGATAGGAGCCTATCTCGTCAAGCGGTTCGCCGGGGGGCGCCAGGCGTTCCACCGGCCCGAGGACTTCCTGCGCTTCGTCGGTCTTGCCGCCCTCACCAGCACCGTGGTCGGCGCCACCGTCGGCGTCACGAGCCTGGCCCTCGGTGGCGCCGCCAAATGGGCCCAGTACGTGCCGATCTGGATCACCTGGTGGGTCGGCGCCGCCGTCGGCGTCCTGATCGCCGCGCCCGCCTTCCTGCTCTGGATGGAGCGGAGACGTCCCGCGTGGCGGAACAGGGGGCTCGAGCTCGCCCTGCTCTTCCTGACCATCGTCTCGCTCGGCTGGCTGGTCTTCTCGGACGCGCTGCCGGTGCGCGCCGGCGGCTTCCCGCTCGGCTATCTCTGCATCCTGCCGCTGCTCTGGGCCGGTCTGCGCTTCGAGCAGAGAGAGGTCGTGACCGGCATGGTGCTGCTGTCGGGGGTGGCCATCTGGGGCACGTTGAGCCGGCTCGGTCCCTTCGTGCGGGTGTCGACGAATGAGTCGCTGATGCTGTTGATGCTGTTCCTCGCGGCGGTGGCGGTGATGGCGATCGGGGTGGGCGCCTTCGTCGCCCAGGGGCGCGAGGTCGAGCGGGAGCTCCAGAGCGCCCGCGAGGACCTGGAGAGGAAGGTCGAGGAACGCACCCGGGAGATCTCGTCCGCCAACGTCCACCTGCTGCAGAGCGAATCCAAGTTCAGGGACCTGCTCGAGTCGGCTCCCGACGCGATGGTGATCGTCAACCAGGACGGAGAGATCGAGCTGGTCAATGCCCAGACGGAGAAGCTCTTCGGGTACAGACGAGGAGAGCTGCTGCGCCGCGAGGTCGAGATCCTGTTCCCCGAGCGACTCCGTCCCCGGCGGACGACCGCCGAGGAGGGGTACCTCGCGAGCCTGCGCCTGCGGTCGACGGGGGAAGGCCTGGAGCTGTTCGGCCTTCGCAAGGACGGCAGCGAGTTCCCGGTCGACATCAACGTCAGCCCCCTGGAGACGGACCGGGGCGCTCTCGAATCGGCCGCCATCCGCGACATCACGCGCCGCAAGCAGAACGAGGCCTCGCTGGCGAGGCTGGCCGCCGTCGTGGCGTCGTCGGACGACGCGATCGTCAGCACCGACACGGAGGGCCTGATCACGACCTGGAACGACGCCGCCGAAAGGCTCTTCGGCTACTCGGCGGCCGAGGCGCTGGGCCGATCCGGCACCGTGCTGGCGGCCCCGGGGCGCGGCGGCGAGATGGACCTGACCCTGGAGCGACTCAAGCGGCAGGAGCAGGTCCGGTGCGAGACCCAGGCGATGACCAAGGAGGGAGGCGTGCTCGACATCGGCATGACCGCCTTTCCGGTCGAGGACAGGACGGGAAAGCTGATCGGCTTCTCGGCCATCCTCCGGGACATCACCGAGCAGAAGCGGGCCGTCGAGGAGCGGCAGGAGAGGGAGATCCTGAAAACCCAGGTGGAGGAGCTGTCCCGCCGGACGAAGGAGATCGCCGCGCTCAACGAGCTGGGCGACGTCCTGCGATCGGCGGTCCATCTCTCCGAGGCCTACCCCCTCATCCCCCGGTACGTGCGCGAGCTCTTCCCCGCCGAATCGGGGGCGCTCTACGAGCACAACGAAGGCCACAACCTCCTGGAGACGGCCCTCCACTGGGGGGACGCCTCGCCTCCCGACGACGCCTTCCTCCCCAGCGAATGCTGGGCGATGCGGCGCGGCCAGGTGCACGAAGTCGAGGAGGGCGGCAGCGAGATGGTCTGCCAGCACCTGCAGCCACCGGTCTCAGCGGGATCGCTGTGCATCCCGTTGATGGCGCGCGGCACGCCGCTCGGGCTCCTGCTCCTGACCGGGCCGCGCCAGGGACGGCTCTGGCCCGATGGACGCGGGATCGTCGGAGAGTACCGGCAGCGGCTGGCCAAGATGGTGGCCCAGCAGATCGCGTCCGCCCTGTTCGACCTGAGGCTGCAGGAGTCGCTGCGCGACAAGGCGAGCCGGGACCCGCTCACGGGGCTGTTCAATCGCCGTAACCTGGAGGAGACGCTGCACCGGGAGCTGTACCGGGCGGCGCGGAGGAAGTCGAAGGTCGGCTTCGTGCTGTTCGACCTGGATCACTTCAAGCAGTTCAACGACCGCTTCGGGCACGCCGCCGGGGACTCGGCCCTGCGCGAGGTCAGCGCCTTCATCCAGAAGCACACCCGCGCAGAGGACATCGTCTGCCGATACGGAGGGGAGGAATTCCTCCTGGTCCTGTCGGACTGCACGCCCCGCAACCTGGTGCGCCGTGCCGAGGACATCCGGGCGGGCGTCAAGCAGCTCCGTCTGGAGCACGGGCAGCGGGCTCTCGGTGACGTCACGCTCTCGGCCGGCGCCGCGCTCTTCCCCGATCACGGCCGGACGCTCGACGACCTGTTCCAGGCGGCCGACGCCGCGCTCTACCAGGCGAAGAAAGCGGGCCGGGACCAGATCGTGGTGGCGGATCCGCTGCGCATCGTCATCGCTCCCGGCGCCAGGCCCGAGAAGGGGAGCGAGCACTGAGCGCGACGCGGCGAACCGGGCCTGAGGCTCACTTGCGACCCGGCCAGCCGAATCCGAAGAGCAAACCGACCTGGTAGTAGTCGGCGTCCCCGTCCCCGTCGAAGAGCGTGACGTCGGTGCCCTCCGTCAGCCGTCCGTGGAACCCGAGGTTCAGGACGTCGGCCAGCCGGAAGAAGACGCCGCCCTCCAGGTAGACCCCGTTCGACGAGTCCTCGTCGTCAGTGTCGCCGAGCACCGAGTCGACCTCGGCGTCCGTCTCCACGAACGTGAGCCCGCCGCCGAAGAAGGGCCGGGCCGGGTTGTGGAGGGTCCACACCTTGTGGGCTCCGAGGCTCCACTCCCGGACGGTCCCTTCGACGTCGACGTCGCCGAGCAGGGGAAGGGTCGTCAGGGTCCCGTCATTGCTCGACTGGTAATACCCGACGGCGATGTTGACGGGCCAGTCTTTCTCGCCGAAGTCGACCGTCAGTCCGTAGTCGCTCTGGTCCTCGACCGGTTCCCAGAAATCGTCGTCGTCGAGGGTGCGCGAGCCGGAGGTGAAGTTGAGGTTGCCGTGCGCCAGCGCGGGAGCCGACAGGAGCGATGTCGCGAGACAGAACGCGAGGCAACTGACCGAAATCCGCATGGAACCCTCCTCATGGAACAGGGAGCGTCTCGGGCCGGCCGGACTGTCCCTGTCTACCCGTCGGCCGAGCCCTGTGGGGCCATCCTGCTGACGACGTGGGTCGCGGACGCTGAGGCTTCGACGATCAGGTGGGGCAGCTGCGCGTAGCCGATCCTCGACTCCGGACAGGAGAAGAAGAGGTAGCAAGGTCCGACTGCCGGCGCGGGCAGCGTGGTCTCGTAGACGCCGTCGGCGACGGGATGGGCGGTGCTGTATTCCTGCCGTCCCTCCGCCGGCTCGTACACGAGGACCTGCAAGGAACCGAGAGGGGCGAGAGACCGGCCCGTCTCGGCCTGGCATAGCCGAAACTGGAGGCGCAGCTCTTCGCCGACGAGAATCCTCCGCTCGCTCTGCACGGGAACGATCTGGAGTGTCATGGAAGGAGCCTCCTTAATTGGTGAAGGGCCAGCGCACGCCGGGGCGGACCCCCGGCGTGCGGTTTGGAGCCCGTCGTTTAGAAGCGAATGCCGGCCGCCAGCACGGCCTCCGTGTCATCGGAGACGATGACCTTCATCTGGCCGTAGGGGCGGACGTCCCCGGACTTGTCGCCGAGGCCCATCAGGAGATTGACCCCGGCGTCGGTCTCGCTGTCCTGGGATCCAGCGCCGTCCCTGAAGATCAGCGTCGGACCGCCCCCGGCCCACCAGGTGTAGGAGCGGTTGCTCGCGAAGTCGTAGTGGAAGTCGAAACTGGCCGTATCGAGGTCCCCCTCATCGAGGAAGGTGTGCTCGAGGTTGGGGTTCCCGAACCAGTGTTGGGCGTCGTCGATGCTGAACAGCGCCTCGGCGCCGAGGAACGCTTCTTCCTCCTCGCTGTAGGCGCCGCCCCGGACGCCGAAGTCGGGCCGGGCCAAGGTTGGAGTAACCATCGTGGAAACGACCAGGACACACGCACTCACGAACAACAGGGAGCTGACGAGCGGTTTCTTCCAACTAGTAGTCATGCGACCTCCTTCTTGCGGCGGCCGCACTCGCCGCCGCGCGTTGGAGCTTCTCTCTCTCTTGTCTCTCTTGCTCGGGTGCAGTAACGAAACAGTGCCTCAGCAATTGCGATGCCATCGGCATCGTTCCCGGCGCAGCGCGGCTGTAAGGCGCGACAAGTAAAGCAGAAAGCGACGCGCCCTACATTGCGCCCGTGTCCCAGACGTCAGACACTGTGTCCCTGGGAACCGATCGCTGTGGATGAAGTCGATATCGCTCGGACTATCGCCGGGGCCACGAGCGGCGCGAGGCTTGCGGCCACCGGCGCGCGTTCACTACACTGGCCCGGGACAGCGAGGACGATGGCGATCGACGAGGAAACACGCATCGCGGAGGAGGGCGCCGGGATCATCCTCGACGCCTTCCGCGCTTACAGGGAGCGCTTCCGCGACATCACCAGCCGGGCGCGCCGGAACTTCGAGCAGCGGGACTGGCACGCGGCGCAGCGCGATTCCGTGCGTCGTCTCGATCTCTATGGCGAGGCGGTCGGCGACGCGCTGCAGAGGCTCACGCGGCTCCTGGAGGAGCGACTGACCCAGCGGGACGTCTGGCCGCTCCTCCGGATCGCCTATGGCGATCGCATCTGGGGCAGCACGGACGCCGATCTGGCGGAGACCTTCTTCAATTCCGTGACCCGCCGCATCTTCCATACGGTGGGCGTCGATCCGCTGGTGGAGTTCGTGGCGGCCTCCCCGGAGCGGCGGGCGCCGGAGGATCCCGCGAGCGTCACCGTGACGTTCGCCGGCGACGGATCGCTCGAAGTGCTGCTGCGGCGCATCCTGTCGCACTACCGGTTCGAGCCCGACTACGACGACCTGGAGCGCGACGTCTCTCTGCTGAAGCACTCGATCGACATGGAGCTGCACGGGAGCCCGGTCACGGCCATCGAGCTGGCGCGGGCCGTGTTCTTCCGCAACAAGGGGGCGTACATCGTCGGCAAGGCGCGCACGCCCGACCGCGAGGTCCCCTTCCTGCTGGCGCTGGCGAACCCCTCGGGCCGCCTCGAGGTCGACGCCCTGCTGATGACCGAGGACGAGGTCAGCATCGTCTTCAGCTTCGCCCGCACCTACTTTTTCGTCGATCTGGAGCGTCCGCGGGACCTGGTGGAGTTCCTGCGCACCATCATGCCGCGCAAGCCGGTCGCCGAGCTGTACAACGCCGTCGGCTGCGACAAGCACGGCAAGACGGAGCTGTACCGATCGCTGCTGTACCACCTGGAGGTGACCGACGATCGGTTCGCCGTGGCGCCCGGACAGCGCGGCATGGTCATGTGCGTCTTCATGCTTCCCCGGTTCGACGTCGTCTTCAAGGTGATCCGGGATCGATTCGACTACCCTAAGATGGTGACCCACGAAGAGGTGCGGCAGAAGTACCGCCTCGTCTTCCGGCACGACCGGGCCGGACGCCTGGTCGATGCGCAGGAGTTCGAGCACATGCGCTTCGACCGCCGCCGCTTCGACGACCAGCTGCTGGAGGAGCTGACGACGAGGGCTTCGGAGACCGTCACCGTCGAGGGGGACCGCGTGGTCATCCGGCACCTGTACACGGAGCGCCGGCTGGTGCCGCTCGATCTGTTCCTGAGGACCGCCACGCCAGAAGCGGCCAGGCTCGCCGTCATCGACTACGGCCAGGTGCTCCGCGACCTCGCGGCGACCGACATCTTTCCGGGGGACATGCTGCTCAAGAACTTCGGCGTGTCGCGCCACGGGCGGCTCATCTTCTACGACTACGACGAGCTGTGCCTCCTCAGCGACTGCCGGTTCCGCGAGCTGCCTCAGCCGCGCGACGACTACGAGGATGGGGCGCCGGAGCCCTGGTTCCACGTCGGCGAGCGCGACATCTTCCCCGAGGAGTTCCGGGCGTTCCTGGGACTGAAAGACCATCTGCTGGAGGCCTTCCTGGCGGTGCACGGCGAGCTCCTGAGCGTGCCGTTCTGGCACCGGATGCAGGAGAAGCACAGGCACGGGGAGGTGATCGACATCTATCCGTACCTGACGTCCCGCCGGCTGCGGGGCCCCGGACGCGACCGGGAGGCGAGCGAGGAGAAGACATCATGAGCGACAGGGCAGGCGAATCGATCACGTGGCGCGACGGGACGTTGCAGGTCCCCGATCGCCCCATCATTCCGTTCATCGAGGGGGACGGCACCGGCCCCGACATCTGGCGCGCCGCGGTGCGCGTCCTGGAGGCGGCGGTCGAAAGGGCGTACGGCGGCCGGCGCGCCATCGCCTGGCGCGAGGTGCTGGCGGGACAGAAGGCCCACGACCAGTGCGGGAACTGGCTGCCCGACGAGACCGTCGACGCCTTTAGGAGCCATCTCGTCGGCATCAAGGGGCCGCTGACCACGCCGGTCGGAGGGGGCATCCGGTCGCTCAACGTCGCCCTGCGCCAGGTCCTGGACCTGTACGTCTGCCTCAGGCCGGTGCGCTGGTTCCAGGGGGTGCCTTCGCCCGTGAAGCATCCCGAGAAGGTGGAGATGGTGATCTTCCGCGAGAACACCGAGGACATCTACGCCGGCATCGAGTTCGCAGAAGGATCGGCCGAGGTCCAGCAGGTCCTGGCGTTCCTCAAGGAGCGCTTCCCGTCGTTCCACAAGAAAGTCCGCTTCCCGGCCTCGGCGGCCGTCGGGCTGAAGCCGGTGTCGCGCGAGGGGAGCGAGCGGCTGATCCGCGCCGCGATCGAGTATGCCATCCGGCACCAGCGCAAGAGCGTCACCTTCGTGCACAAGGGGAACATCATGAAGTTCACCGAGGGCGCCTTCCGCAACTGGGGTTACGCGCTGGCGGAGCGGGAGTTCGCGGGCGCCACGTACACCTGGGAGCGCTGGGAGCGAGCCAGGGCGGCACAGGGGGAGGCGGCCGCCAATGCCGAGCAGCAGGCGGCCCTCGCCTCCGGCAAGGTCCTGGTGAAGGACGCCATCGCCGACATCTTCCTGCAGCAGATCCTGACGCGGCCGGACGAGTTCGATGTCATCGCCACGCTCAACCTGAACGGGGACTATATCTCCGACGCGCTCGCGGCCCAGGTCGGCGGCATCGGGATCGCCCCCGGCGGCAACATCAATTACGCGACCGGCCACGCGGTGTTCGAGGCGACCCACGGCACCGCGCCGAAATACGCCGGGCAGGACAGGGTCAACCCCGGTTCCGTGATCCTCTCCGGCGAGATGATGCTGAGATACCTGGGCTGGACCGAGGCCGCCGATCTCGTCATCCGTGGCATGGACGGCGCCATCGGCGCCAGGACCGTCACCTACGACTTCGCGCGCCTGATGGAGGGCGCGCGGGAGGTCAAGTGCAGCGAGTTCGGGGACGCGGTCATCCGCCACATGCGCTGAGAGCCTGGCTGGTGACGCAGGCGCGGGTCGGCGCGCCTCCCGGTGCCTGCGCAGTGAGCGCACGCGTATAATCCGCAACCGGATGGGGCAGCGGGACAACCTGGACGGACCTATTCTCTCCGGCGCCGGGCTCAGTCGGACGTACCGGCTGGGCTCGACGCAGGTAAAAGCCTTGAGAGGCGTGGACCTCGAGATCCGCCGGGGCGACTTCATCGCCGTCCAGGGCCCCTCGGGATCGGGCAAGACGACGCTCATCAACCTGCTCGGCCTTCTCGATCGGCCGGATGGCGGCCAGGTCCTGCTGGAGGGCCGTCCGGTCGGCGACCTGGACGACGACGCTCTGGCCGATCTCCGCCGCGACCGGTTCGGCTTCGTGTTCCAGACCTTCAGCCTGGTCCCGGTCCTGACCGCGGCGGAGAACGTCGCCTACCCGATGGCTCTCAAGGGACGCGGCGGCAGCGACTGCCGGCAGCGGGCGGTCGATCTCCTGAGGTTGGTCGGCCTCGAGGCCCGCACGGACGTGCGCCCCGACCTTCTCTCGGGTGGGGAGCGGCAGCGGGTGGCCATCGCGCGCGCCATCGCCAACGAGCCCGAGGTGGTCCTGGCCGACGAGCCGACGGCCAACCTGGACTCAGAGACGGCGGCCGGCATCCTCGACCTGATGCGCGATCTCAACGCCAAGCGGCGCGTCTCCTTCGTCGTGGCGACGCACGACCCGCGCGTCGTGGAGCGGGCGGGTCGCACGCTCGTTCTGCGGGACGGCCGGATCGTGGCGGGCGCATGACGCTCTGGGCCCTGGCCTGGCGGAACGTGGCCCGCCACCGGCGGCGCAGCCTCCTGACCGGCGGTGTCGTCGTGTTCGGGTTCGCCGCATTCGCCCTGGCCGGCGGCTTCATGGCACAGAGCCTCGAAGGGCTGCGCGACGGGACCATCCGCAGCGGCATGGGTCACCTTCAGGTCGCCGACCCCGCCGAGTTCGAGGACGGGTCCGCGGGGACGCTGGAGCACGCCCTCTCCCGGGCGGCCGACGTCGATGCGGTCCTGCGGGCCGATCCCGACGTCCTGGAGGTCCTGCCGCGCCTCGACTTCGTCGGCCTCCTGACCAACGGTAGCCGATCGGTGCCGTTCCTCGGCGTGGGGCTCGATCCCCTGCCCGAGGCCCGGACGATGGACCACGCCAAGGCCCTGCACAAGGGACGCTGGCTCCGCGACCGGAGCGAGCGGAGCGTCATCCTCGGGACCGGGCTGGCGGCAGCGCTGTCGCTCGGCGTCGACGACCCGGTTACGCTCCTTGCGACCACGAGCGACGGAACGCTCAACGCCGTCGACGCCACGGTCGCGGGTCTCGCGCAACTCCCGATCAAGGAGCTCGACGATCGATTCCTGGCGACCTCGCTCGGCCTGGCGTCGGACCTGCTCGCGGCGGGGGACCGCGTCTCGAAGCTGGTGGTCGTGCTGCGCGACACCGCCGCGGCCGGGGCGGCCAGCGAGCGGATCCGGCCGGCGCTGCGCGCCCGCGGCATCGTGGCCGCGGTCAAGGTCTGGGATGAGCTGGCGCAGTTCTACAGCCAGGTGCGGGTGCTCTACATCGGGATCTTCGGTTTCATGGGCCTGATCCTGGTCGCCGTGGTGCTGCTGGCCGTCGCCAACATCATGCTCATGGCCGCGGCCGAGAGGACGCGCGAGATCGGGACCTTGCGAGCCATCGGGACGCGCAGCCGCTTCATCCGGAGGATGTTCCTGGCCGAGGGGATCCTGCTGGCCCTCCTCGGCTGCGCCGCGGGCGCGGTGCTGTCGCTGCTGCTGCGGGAGGCGCTGAACCACTCCGGGATCATGCTGCCGCCGCCCCCCGGCGCGACGCATGGCGTGCCGCTCCACGTGAGGGTCTACCTAGCGGCCTACGCGGCCGGCGCCGCCGCCATGCTCGCGACGCTGGCGCTCGCTTCCTGGTTCCCGGCGCGTCGCGCCGCGCGCATGTCGATCATCGAGGCCCTGGCGCATGTCTGAGATGCGCGACGTCGCGATCATCGGGGGCGGCCCAGGCGGCTCGACCACCGCGAACCTCCTGGCGCAGGCCGGCCGCAGGGTCGTCCTGTTCGAGCGGGAGCGGTTCCCCCGGTTCCACATCGGCGAGTCGCTCCTGCCGCACAACGTGCGGATCTTCGACCGCCTGGGGATCGCCTCCCGCCTGCAGCGATCCTTCATGGAGAAATGGGGCGTGGAATTCATCTCCTCCGATGGCGCGCTGCGGCGGCTGTTCCACTTCGACGAGGCGGTCGATCCCCGCTACCCGATGTGCTTCCAGGTCCCGCGCTCCGAATTCGACCTCCTGCTCCTGGAGGAGGCCTCGCGTCGCGGGTGCGAGGTCCACCAGGAGGCGGAGGTCCGGGCCGTCGAACAGGCGCCGGACGGCAGCTGGCTCCTGAGGGTCGCGGAAGGGGGCGCGACCCGTGACTGCACGGCCCGGTTCCTCGTCGACGCCAGCGGCCGGGACGGCGTGCTCGCCCGCGCGCGGGGACTCAGGGACATGGATCCCGGCCAGCGGCGCGCGGCGATCTTCGCGCACTTCCGCGGCGTCCCGCGCCGGCCGGGCCGGGACGCCGGAAACATCGTGATCGTCCTGATGCGCGACGGCTGGTTCTGGGTCATCCCCTTCTCCGACGGCCGGACCAGCGTCGGCGTGGTCGCGGACGGCCGGCGGATTGGGGAGCAGGGCGGGCCGCCGGAGGCGGCGCTCGACCGGGCCATCGCGCGCTGTCCGGCCGCCTTCCAGCTGATGCAACACGCCGAGCGGGTGTCGCCGGTCTACGCGACGAGCGACTGGACCTACAACTCCCGGGGGATCGCCGGCCGTGGCTACCTCCTCGTCGGGGACGCGGCGGCCTTCATCGATCCGGTCTTCTCCACCGGCGTCCTCCTGGCGATGTCCTCGGGCGAGATGGCGGCCTCGATCCTGGACGCGAGCCTGCGGAACGGGGAGATTCCCGCCTCCATCCAGGCCGACTACGAGCGGCGGGTGACGCGTCACGTCCGTGGCTACCGGAGGATGGTCGACACGTTCTACAGTCGGGCCTTCGCGCAGCTCTGCTTCTTCCCTGCGCGCAGGCTCCGCCTTCCCGGGGGCGTTCTCAACCTCCTGGCGGGCGACATGGACCCGTCGTGGCGAGTGCGCTGGCGCCTGGAGGTTTTCTACCGGATCGCGGCCCTGTACCAGCGCTTCGATGTGGGACCGAGAGTGGAGCTGAACGGCGTCTTCGAAGGGAGCGAGTCGCCGGACGCCTCGCGGCGCGCGCCGCCGTCGGCGATCGGAAGAGAGCAGGATGAGACGCGAGTCTGAGGGCGTCCCGGGGGATCGGCGCGCAGCGCCTCTCGACGGGGTCCGGCGCCTCCGTGCGCTGTTCCTGGGAGCGGCTCTCACGTGGTCGGCGACGTCGCCGGGAAGCCCGGGCGCTTCGTCGGCCGCGGCCGGATCGCCCGAGGATCTGCTGCGCGCCGCCGACGCCACGCGGCGCCCCATCGGGGAGGGCGCCATCCATATCAGGGCCGCGGTCGAGGTGCCCGGCGAGACGACCGTCGTGTCGGCGCTCGAGGTGCTCGTCCAGGGTGAGGATCGCGCCTTGTGCATCTTCCGCGAGGGGCCGCTCTCGGGACGGAGGGTCCTCATCGTAGGCGACCGCGTCTGGCTCCTGATCCCCGGAACGTCCCGGCCGATCCCGGTCAGCCCCAACCAGCGTCTCCTGGGCGGCGCCTCGATCGCCGACGTCGCCCGACTGAGGCTGGCGTCCGAGTTCACGGCCGAGCCGCGGCCGGGCGAGGAGCCGATCGACGACGACCTCTGCCGGGTTCTCGACCTGAAGGCGAAGACCCGCAAGGCCTCCTACGGCGGAGGGACCCTCTGGGTGGGGGCCGAGGACGGCCTTCCCCGCCGGGCGCGGTTCACGCTGCCCTCGGGGAAGGAGGCCAAGGACGTGCGTTTCACCCTGTACGGTCGCGCCGCCGGCCGGACGGTGCTGAAGCGCATGGAGATCCAGCACCTGCTGCCCTCGGAGCGCGGCATGAGGACGACGCTCGACTTCGTCGACTATGAGGCCCGAACCCTCGATCCCGGACTCTTCGATCCCGCGAGCGCCCGCGATCGATCCTGACGCGGCGCGCGGCCGGCGGTCGTACGCACACGGCTCCGACACGGCGAGACGCCGCGTCGTGGTGACCGGCATAGGTGCCCTGACCGCCGCGGGCGAGGGGGTCCTGCCGTTCTGGCGCGCCTGCATCGAGGGACGGTCGATGCTCGCGCCCATCGAGGGTTTCGACGCCAGGGAGTTCGGACCCCTCCGGGCCGGAGAGTTCAAGGGCCCGGCGCGCGGGAGGGGTGAGCGGGCGTCGGGCTTCGCGTTGCTCGCCGCGGCCGAGGCGCTCGCGTCGGCCGGGCTGGAGCGCTCCGCGCTGCCGCCGGCTTCGGGCGCCGTCCTGGGGACGTGCCTGGGTGACGCCATCGCTCCCGCCTCCCCTCCCGTCGCCGGAGGACTGGCCGCGCCAGCGCTGTCTCTGGCGGCGGCGTACAAGCTGTCGGGTCCGGTCTCGACGGTGTCCGTGGCCTGCGCCTCCGGCACGGCAGCCATCGCCAGCGCCGCCGCGTGCATCGGGCGAGGCGAGGCCGATCTCATGCTGGTCGGCGGGACCGACGCCCTGTCCCGGTTCGTCGTGTCCGGTTTCTGGCTGCTGCGGGCCCTCTCCCCGACGCTCGTGCGCCCGTTCGACCAGCGGCGCGACGGGCTCGCGCTGGGCGAGGGGGCGGGTCTCCTCGTCCTCGAGGAGCGCGATCGGGCCCTGCGGCGGCGCGCGCCGATTCTGGCGGAGATCGCTGGCAGCGGGACGGCGGGCGACGCCTGCCACATGACCGGGCCTTCCCCATACGGGGACGGCGTCCTGCGGGCGATGACGGCGGCGCTCGCGGACGCCCGGCGCGCCCCGGACGACATCGGCTTCATCAGCGCCCACGGCACCGGCACGCGGTTCAACGACCGGATGGAGACGGTGGCGATCAAGCGCCTGCTCGGCCCGCGCGCCCCGCTCGTCCCCATCGACTCGATCAAGCCGATCATCGGCCACACGCTGGGGGCCGCGGGGGCCCTGGAGGCGATCGCGTGCGTGAAGATCCTGCAGGAAGGGATTATCCCGCCGACCATCAACCTAACGGCGCCCGACCCAGAGTGCGACCTCGATTACGTGCCGGGGGAGGCCCGCCGCCAGCAGGTCCGCTGCGCGCTGTCGACCTCCTCCGCCTTCGCCGGCCACAACGCGGCGCTCGTCCTGGAGGGATCGTGAAGGTCGTCCGCTTCGATCCGGCGCCGGTCTTCGCCGGGTTCGGAGTGCTGACGCCTGCCGGCGTGGGCGTTGCTGGCCTTCTGGCGCGACGTGGCGAGACACGGCCGGGCCCCGGCCGGGGATCGGAGCCGCGCCGGCCGATCGAGACCGGGATCGCGGTCGATCTCCCGGCCTTGTGCGGCCAGACGCCGCTGCGGTTCCGCAGGATGGACCGCTTCGGCGTGCTCGGCCATGCGGCGGCCCACCTCGCCCTGGCCGGGATGCCGGCCTCGTCCCGTCCGGCGCCGCCCGCCGCCGATCCGTCCCGATCGGGCGCCGCCGCCGATCCGAGCTGGGGCGTGATGATCGGATCGAGGCTCGCCTGCGTGGGGAGCATCGCGCGGCACGCGCGCGACCTGGCGGATCAGCCCCTGGCCGACCTGAGTCCCTCGGTCTTCGTGCGCACGGTTGCCAACGCCGTCAACGGCGACATTTCGATCGGCTGGGGGCTCGGAGGGCCGAGCGAGACCTTCGTGACGGGCTGGACCGCAGGAGCCGAGGCGGTGCTGGCCGCGGCGGCCGCGCTCCAGGAAGGCCGGGCCCGGTGGATCCTGGCCGGCGCCGTCGAAGCGCCCGATCACGCGCGAGGCGTGGCAGGCTCCGGCCGACCTCGAGAGACCGCCGGCCAGGAGGCCGCCGAGCAGGAGCCGGACTCGATCCTGGTGGAAGGCGCCGCCATCGCCGTCATGGGTCGCGGCTCTGGGGCCCAGGCTTCGGGTCCGCTGCGGCTGCGTGCCTGCCTGAGAGGGCACGATCCGCAGCAGCGCTTCTCGCTCACGGCGGCGCTCGACGCGATCGGTCCCATGCCGCTGGGGACGGTGATCGTTGCCAATACAATCCGGACGGACCTTCTGCGGCGCATCGAAGAGGAGGCGGGCGGGAGGCCGGTCCTGCACCTCCCGCGGCTGGTCGGCGAGCTGGGCGCGGCGGGAGCCGCTGTCGCCGCGGCGCTGGCCCAGGAGATGCCGGAGGGCGTCCTGGTGATCGCCCGCGATCCCGCCGGCGGCACGGCGGTTCTGGCTCTGAGCCGATGAGCGGGCGAGCGGGACGGGGAGCGCCGTGACGCTCCAGGCGCTCATCCCGGCCTGGCAGGCGGCCGGCACGGTGGGAGCGGTCGTCGAGGAGACAGCCCGAATCGTCTCGAGCGTCCTGGTGGTCGACGACGGCTCCACCGACGACACGGCCGGCGCGGCGAAGGCGGCCGGGGCCCGCGTCCTGCGGCTGGCGTCGCACCGGGGCAAGGGCGCCGCGCTGAGAGCCGGCTTCGAGCGGGCCTTGTCCCTCGGGTGCGAGGCCGTGGTCACGCTCGACGCCGATGGGCAGCACGAGCCGGCCGAGATCGCCCGCCTGCTGGAGTGCTGGCGCAGGACCAGCGCCGTGCTGGTCATCGGCTCGCGCGCCCACCTCGAGGAGGGCATGTCGCCCGGGCGCCGCTTCGGCAACCGCTTCGCACGCCGGGCGCTATCATTCTTCTCCGGCATCGACGTGAGCGACACGCAGAGCGGCTTCCGGCTCTACGACGCCGCGCTGCTGCGCGCCATCCGGCTGCGCGGCGAGGGGTACGAGATGGAGAGCGAGGTCATCGTCCGCACCGCGCGCGCCGGCATGATCGTGGCGTGCACGCCGGTCCGGATGCGGCGCGTCGCGGGGGAAGGGACGAGCCATTTCCGCCCCTGGCGCGATACGGCCCGCATCTGCCTCGCCGTCCTCAGGACGCGCTACGTCGGATAATCCCCGCGCCGGGCCTTTTGCCGGCCTTCCTACGTGCGCTCCGGATTCCCGGCCATCTCGGCGGGCCTCTGCGCCGACGCGGTCATCGCGGGTCGATCGGCGGCGTGCTCCTTCAGGTAGGTTGCGGCGCTCATCAGCCTCTGCGTGCGCCACAGGACGCGAGTCAGGTAGGGGATCTGCGCCGGCCGCACCTGCGCCGCCCAGTCTCGCCAGCGCTTCGTTCCCTTGATGTTCAGGATGGAGCGGCGCCAGGTCTCGGCGTACAGCTCGAAGAAGCGCGGCGCGCCCAGTCGCGGCTCCCAGAGCGCGTGGTGCATGTCGAACTTGAACCAGGGCGTGTCCCGGCGCAGGCGGTGGTGCGTCCGGTGGAAGTCGGTCCCGGGCAGGGGCGTCAGGATGGTGTATCCGGCCCGCTCCAGCCGGTGCTCGGCCACGAACTCCCATAGCCTTTGGAAGTCGGCCTCGTCCCAGTCGGGATCGACGACGAAGTTGCCCGTGACCCCGAAGCGGAGGGAGCGAGCGAGGCGCGCCGCCTCGGCCGCGTCGTCGGCGGTCGCGTCCTTGACGAGGCGGCGCAGCCCTTCGTCGGACGGGGCCTCCAGACCGAAGAAGATGTCGAAGTCCCGCGCCAGCGGACGCCACGCTTCCAGGAGCTCCGGGTTGCGGCGCACGGTGTCGGTGCGGCTCTGCACCAGGATCCAGCGCTTCCGGATCCCTCTCCGGCGGAGGGCCGACGCGAGCTCCAGGCTGCGGTCCGGATGGTTCCAGAACAGGTCGTCGACGATGAAGACGTTCTCGCCGACCTCAGACATGTCCTCGACCACCGATCCGACGGAACGCTCTCGGAAGGATCGCCCGTAGAGCGGCCAGACCGAGCAGAAGGAGCAACGGAAGGGACAGCCGCGGGCCGTCTCCACCAGCCACACCGGCCGGAACAGCAGGCAGTGAAAGCGGCGGCGATGGCGATCGACGAGGTCGCGCGCCGGCCGGGGCACCGCGTCGAGCGCGGCGCGCTCCGGCAGGGGAGGCGTGTCGACCCAGCCGTCCGGAGTGCGACATCGCAGCCCCGGCACGTCGGAGAGCGGCCGCCCGCCGGCGACCGCGTCGATGAGGGCGGGCATCACGATCTCGCCGTCGTCCCGGCAGACGGCGTCGATCTCGTTCCCTTCGAGCGGCTCCGGGCAGGCGGCCGCCGCGTGGCCGCCGGCGACGACGAGGGCCCCGGGGAAGAGGCGACGACAGGCGCGTGCCACCTCCCGGGTCTGGTCGTACTCCAGAGCATGCATGCAGGAGAGGCCGACGACGGCGGGGTGGCCGCGCCGGAGCCGAGCCCCGCCCAGGCGCTCGAAGCGCTGGTCGACGATCACCGGCCGCGCGCCGCGCTCGCGGGCTGCCGCGGCGACGTACTCCAGGCCCAGGGGCTCGACACGGAAGAACGGCCCGAGGCCGAATCGATCGTTGCCGGGATGGGGCCGGACGAGCAGCAGGTCCACGTCGGTGCGTACGTTAG
>DASRJX010000147.1:0-14941 GCA_035649235.1 Candidatus Cryosericum sp. | reverse complement strand
CCCGTACGAGCAGATGAGCACGGGTCCGGTGCCGCTCGCCTTGAGGAGGAACAGCCCTTCCGATCCGAAGAAGGCGCGCGCCCCGCCCCACTTGAGGTCGAGGTTGATCCGCGGATCGCCCGCCAGGAACGATCCGGACTGGATGAACAGCGTATCGTTGTTCATCCGCAAGGCGGCGATGTCGCCCGGGAGGGCCGGCGCCAGGGTGATCTCCCCCGGTCCTCCCTGGGAGGTGAAGGTGTTGGCGAACAGGGTCTCGCCGCCGAGCACGCTGCGGGTCAGCGCCCCCAGCACGCCCCCTTTCATCGAGGTGTCGATCTGCATGTTGGCGGTCATGCTCACCATGGCCCCCGCCTCCGCCTGGATCGACTCGTTCGGCTCCAGGCGCAGGATCGCCAGGGAATAGGACGGCTGGTAGCGGATGTCGATCTGCATGGTGGACGGCCTCCTGCGCGGATCATACGCCAGCCGCCGGGTCGCGGTTCCCGTGGCCCACGGCCCGGCCCTGCGACGCGGCGTCCGACATGGGGTAGAATAAGGGTCACTCTGGAACCGAGGAGGGCGCAAACCTTGGACCCGCTGGAAGACAAGGACGTCAAGGAAAAGGTCCAGAAGATCCTGGACGAGATGATCAACCCCGCTATCGCCAGCCATGGCGGGTTCGTGGATCTGCTCGATGTCAAGCAGAACCTCGTCTACCTGCGCCTGGGCGGCGGCTGCCAGGGGTGCGGGATGGTGAACGTCACCCTCAAGCAGGGTATCGAGGCGACGCTCAAGGAAGAGATCCCCCAGATCGCCGGCGTCATTGATCAGACCGACCACGCGGGCGGCACCAACCCCTACTACCAGCCCGCGAAGTAGTCACCGGCCATGGAGTCGCAACCGGCCCGAGCGTCCCAGCCGGCCGGAGCATCCCAGCCGACCGGAGCGTCCCTGAGGGAACCGGGCGCCATCCTTCTCCTCTCCTGTTACGAGCTGGGCCACCAGCCGCTCTCCCTCGCGTCGCCGGCGGCGTTCCTGCGCCGGGCGGGCTTTGCGCCGGCGCTCCTCGACCTGTCGCAGGCGAAACTCGACGACGAGGCAGTGCGCCGGGCCCGCCTCATCGCCGTCTCGGTCCCGATGCACACAGCACTCAGGCTGGGGGTCCGCGCCGCGGAGCGGATCAGGGCGCTCAATCCCGAAGCACGGCTCTGCTTCTACGGGCTCTACGCCTCGCTCAACGCCGAGGCTCTCTTCCGGCGCGGCATCGACGCCGTGGCCGGGGGCGAGGCGGAGGAGCCCCTCCTGCGGCTGGCGCAAAGCCTGGATAGGGGCGAGGCCGGGCCTGTGCCTGGCATCCGGACGATCTCTCACGCCGCCGGCCCCTGGCTCGAGAGGATTCCCTTCGAGGTGCCCGAGCGCGGTGGCCTCCCGCCCCTCGATCGCTATGTCCGCCTCGAGGTGGGGCGCGAGACGCGCGTCGCGGGCCAGGTCGAGGCGAGCCACGGCTGCCTGCACCTCTGCCGCCACTGCCCGATCCCGCCGGTCTACGGCGGCCGCTTCTTCGTCGTCCCGCGGGAGACCGTCCTGGCAGACATCCGTCAGCAGGTCGAGGCGGGGGCCGCCCACATCAGCTTCGGCGATCCCGACTTCCTGAACGGCCCCGGGCATGCGATGGCCGTCGCCCGGGCGCTGCACGCCGCGTTCCCCGCCGTCACGTTCGACGTCACGGCCAAGATCGAGCACCTGCTCCGGCACCGCGATCACCTCAAGGAGCTGCGCGACCTCGGCTGCCTGTTCGTCGTCTCGGCGGTCGAGTCGCTGAACGACGGCGTCCTGGCGATCCTGGACAAGGGGCACACCCGGGCCGACGTCGAGACGGCGCTCCGCATCACGGACGCCGCTGGCATCACGCTGCGGCCGACCTTCGTGCCGTTCACTCCATGGACGACCCTCGACGACTACCGGGGCCTCCTGGCGTTCATCGAGGATTGGGGGCTGGTCGACGCCATCGATCCGGTGCAGCTGTCGATCCGGCTCCTGGTGCCGCCCGGCTCGCTCCTGGCGGAGCATCCTGCGTTCCTGCCGTTCCGCGGCGCGCTCGACGAGGAGCGCTTCACCTACCACTGGGTGCACCCGGATCCCCGCCTCAACCGCCTCCAGGCCGAGGTGTCGGGGATCGTGGAGCGGGCGGCGCGCTCCGGAGAAGCCGCGGCCGAGAGCTTCGAGCGTATCGTCAGCGCAACAAATCGTGCGGCGGCGCGCACGGCAAACGCCGTCCGGGAAAGGCGCATTCCCCGCATCCCCCCCGCGCGCCGCGACAAGGGCCGCGCCCCGCGCCTCACCGAGCCCTGGTTTTGCTGAGCCGAGCCGATGGAGGGTCGGTTCGACCCTCTCGCCACGAGCGACGCGCGACTCTGATTGAGACGTTCCTGCCCCTAGGGACAGGAGCTGGGTGAGGCCTCGATCTCGGCGTCGCGTGAGCCAACCTGCGACGAAGCGCCGGAATCGTAGGTCGCGGGACCGCCGCAGTTCTCGCCACGCACCAGGTAGAAGAATCCCTGCCCCACGGCGGGGGATCCGGCCATCGGATAGGTGCTCGCACTCAGGTCGTTCGCCTCGCACGACTCGACCGCGGCCGAGTAGTCTCCCCCCGTCATGAGCAAGATCGACAGGTTGCCGCGTAGCAGGTCGTAGGCGTTCGCTCCGGACACCGTCGTCCACGACAGGACCTCGGTGTCCGTCAGCTCCACCATCAGAAGCGGGGACCCGACCGGAGCCGGCACGTTGTCCGGGATGCCATCGCAGTCGTTGTCGCGGCCGTCGCAGATCTCGGGTGCAGAGGCGCCGGGGACGCAGGAATCAATGCCGGCGCTGCAGAAGCCGGACGCGCTGCACCCCCCGAGGCCGCACGCGGTGACGAAGTCGTCCACCGTGCTGTCACAATTATCGTCGAGAGCGTTGCAGCTCTCGCTCGCGCCCGGATGGACGACCGGGTCGGCGTCGTCGCAATCACCTCCGCACACGCTCCAGGCGTCGCCATCCGCGTCGGGGGAGCTGTCGACGCCATATCGCCCCCCCGTTCTGAGAGCGACGGCGCCCCTTCCGCCCCAGACGATCATCTCGCGACCGGTCCAGATCGCGGTGTGGCGAC
Organism: Candidatus Cryosericum sp.; assembly: GCA_035649235.1. Classification (GTDB taxonomy): domain Bacteria; phylum Acidobacteriota; class Polarisedimenticolia; order Gp22-AA2; family Gp22-AA2; genus DASRJX01. The sequence continues at coordinate 11,808 of DASRJX010000147.1, read as the reverse complement.
TCCGGCCGGACGGCGAGCCCACCGCCGCAGTCGACCCCCAGGCGTCCGCCGCCGGGTCGTACCAGCCTCCCGTGTCGAGGTAGAAGGGCTCTTTGTAGCCGCCCCAGACGATCATCAGGGTCCCGGTCCAGAGTGCCGTGTGGTCCGAGCGGGCACCGGGTGCACCCGCCGTCGCGGTCGGTGCCCAGGTGTCGCTCACAGGGTCGTATCGTCCCCCCGAGTCGAGGTAGAAGGGAGAAACGCCGTTCGACCCGCCCCAGACGAGCATCTCGCTCCCGGTCCACACCGCGGTGTGGTCGCGGCGGACCACCGGCGCCCCCGTCGTGGTGGTCGGTGTCCAGGAGTTGGTCGCCAGGTCGTACCGCCCGCCCGTGTTGAAGTAGAGGCTGCCGTCCGACCCGCCCCAGACGAGCATCTGTCCGCCGGTCCACACCGCGGTGTGGGAGAGGCGGCCCGAGGGCGCTCCCGCCGTTGCCGTGGACGTCCAGCTGTCCGCCGCGGGATTGTACCGCCCTCCGGTTCTGAGGTAGTCGTCATCGTACCCGCCCCAGACGATCATCCGGCTCCCAGTCCAGACCGCCGTGTGGAATGACCGAGCCGCCGGCGCTCCCGCCGTGGCGGTCGGCGTCCAGGTGTCGGTGACGGGGTCGTACCGGCCGCCGGTATTGAAGGTGGTAATACCTGCCTCTCCGCCCCAGACGACCATCCGGCTTCCGGTCCACACCGCGGTATGGCCGTAGCGGGCCGACGGCGCGCCTATCGTTCTGGTCGGAGTCCAGGTGTCGGTCGCAGGGTCATAACGGCTTCCCGAGTTGAAGCCGGGAGGTGAGCTAGTGTACCCGCCCCAGACAACCATCACGCTCCCGGTCCAGACCGCTGTGTGGCTGAAGCGGGCCGCCGGAGCCACGCTCGTGGCCGTTGGTGTCCAGCTGTCTGTGATTGGGTCGTATCGGCCGCCGGTGTTGGATCCAGATCCTCCCCAGACGATCATCAGGCCTCCGGTCCACACCGCGCTGTGGCCATCGCGGGCCGTCGGGGCCACCGCCGTAGCCGTCGGCGTCCACGTGTCGGTCACGGGGTCGTACCGCCCTCCGGTGTTGACGGCGAAGACACCGGACGAGCTTCCGCCCCAGACGACCATCCGGCTCCCGGTCCACACGGCGGTCTGGCTGGTGCGGGCCGTCGGGGCACCTGTCGTGGAGGTCGGTGTCCAGGTATCCGCCTGCGGGTCGTATCGTCCCCCCGAGTCGAGGCCGAAGGGAGTAACGCCATCCAACCCGCCCCAGACGAGCATCTCGCTCCCGGTCCACACCGCGGCGTGGCCGCGGCGGACCACCGGCGCCCCCGTCGTGGTGGTCGGTGTCCAGGAGTTGGTCGCCAGGTCGTACCGCCCGCCCGTGTTGAAGTGGAGACTGCCGCCCGACCCGCCCCAGACGACCATCTGCCCGCCGGTCCAGACGGCGGTGTGGAGGTGGCGCGCCGTCGGGGCCCCTGTCGTGGCCGTCGGCATCCAGGTGTCGGTCACGGGGTCATAGCGACCCCCCGTGTTGAGGCCGGCAGGAGAGCCGTCGGATCCACCCCAGATGATCATCGCGCTCCCGGTCCAGACCGCGGTGTGGATGTAGCGCCCCGTCGGGGCACCCGTCATGGCGATCGGCGTCCAGGTGTCGGTCACGGGGTCGTAGCGCCCCCCCGTGTTGAGGACCCCCGCGCTGTTGGCTCCGCCCCAGACAAGCATCGCGCTCCCGGTCCACAGCGCAGTGTGGTACACGCGGGCCTGCGGGGCCCCGACCTTGGTGGTGGGTGTCCAGGTATCCGTTGCCGGGTCGTACCGGCCTCCTGTGTAGAGCGACGGGCTCTGCCCTCCCCAGACCACCATGACGCTCCCGGTCCATACTGCCGTGTGGTTTTGGCGGCCATCGGGCAGGTCGTCGAGGGAGCCGTTGTTCCAGACGTCATTCGGCGGACATGGCGCTCCGGCTCCTCCCGCCCCTGCAACTCCGCTGGCCCCGCCACCTGCGCTCGCGACTCCCCTCGCCGCCAGATCCTCTAGCGGCAGCCGCCAGGTGGACCGAGCCACGGCAGAAACCCCATCCGCATCGAGACCAGGCGACACCTCTCCCCACCAGTCCTCCCAGTCCCTCTTGGGGACCGCGAAGCTCGCGATGCGGCTCCGGCTTGCGGTCTCTTCCATAACGACCCGGATCACGAACGCTTCCCTCTCCTCCTGCACCGGGCCTATCTCTCTCACTCTATCGGGCGCCCGGGACCGCCACCGCCCGTACTCCTCCCGGGACAGCTCCATCGTCCGCCGCTCCGGCCCTCGGTCCGGTCCTCGACCATTCTCCCCGTCCACCATCGTCAGCTCGACTTCCGACCGCCGCGAGTCGGTCATGAACTCCTCGAGGCCACGGCGTGCCAGGTCCCCGCGCAGCCCTTCCGCCTCCTCCCTCGCGGAAGCATGGAGCCTTGCATCGAACGCGAAGAAGCCCCTTGCCAGACGGTCCACCAGGGCCGGCCGCGCCAGACACTCCTGCACCAGGAAGGCGTCGTCGTCGAGCGCCGCATACAGCTCGCGCAGACGCCCCGGAAGCCGCGTCTCGCGGACCATCCGCTCCGCTTCCCGCTGGAGCATCTCTGGCGTCACCGCAGTCCGCCAGAACTGCTCCAGCGCCGCCGACTGCCTGAGATAGGTCGAGACCTTCTTCTCCAGGACCTGCCGCGGCACCGCTTCCTCGAACGACCGGGTCGCGCCCGTCTGATGGGCGTAATAGACGCGCTCGATCGCCTCCTGGGCCCTGACCCTCTCCTCGAAGGTCAATTCACGGGCTTCCGCGGCCGCGGCGCAGGGAACAAGAGCGAGAGCGAGAACCAGAGCGGGGCGAGAGCGTGATCTCATGGCAGGTCTCTGGCCTGGTTGGCTGGTGGTTGTTACCCTATCCCCATACAGTGAACGATCTGCAGGGTCAAGGAGTTTTTCCGGGGCCGGCGGGCAGCCCCATCGGCTCAGTGCTGGTGCGCCGTCCCGCCCGTCGACCCGAAACCGAACCTCAAATAGACCCAGACCGAGACAGGCCGCTCGCCGTAGACCGGCTCTAGGCGGTCGTCGTAACGCTGGGTCGCCACCGCCGCGCCAACCGAGGTGCTCGCCTCGCGCAGGAGCGGCACGGTCAGAGCGTATCCAAGCGTCAGCCCATCGACCGCGGTCCGCTGCGGCTCGACCGTCTCCGGCCGTTGCTGCTTGTTGACCAGCTCGTAGACGTCCCGATCGACTCTTTCGACGCGTCCGTACACGACGTGCCTGGTCCGGAAGCGCCAGGCCGCCTCCAGAAGGCTCCCCCACTCCGGGCCTTCCTCCAGCTCGTTCTTCCCCGAGGCCAGGAGCGCCGCGACGAAGCCGCCGGCCGTCCTCTTCTCCCAGCCGACCGAAGCCGTGACGCGCGTCTGATTCCCCTCCTCGAGCGCCTCGGGTTCCTCGCGCCGGCAGGCCGAGACCTGGATCGAGAGCGCGTCCAGGGGATGCAGCGTCAGCCGTCCCGCGTAGGAATCGAGCGCTCCCTGATCGAGATCCCACCGGTTCTCGTCCGGCTCCGCGCCGTGGAACAGCGATCCCTCGATGGTCACGATGGAGGCGGTGAAGCCGGCCGTCACGACGTCGTCCGAGATGTGGGTCGAATCCAGGTTGTGGTGCGACAGCGGCGCCATCGGGAACTCGCTCGCGGAGAGCCGGTGCGGAAACGCCACCGGACCGACCGCCGGCTCGCCGCGCAGGCCGGCGTAGAGGCGCAGGCTCGTCCCGCGCGGCAGGGGCCGGGTCCATTCCGCCGCCAGCTGCGCGAACAGGTCATGGGCATGCTGCTTGTCGATCAGCAGCACGCCGCCATAGGTCTCGCCGCGCTGGAACAGGAGCGGGCTCCCTTCGGGCGCTATCGTCGCCGGCTCGATCGAGAACGTCCCGAGGAGCGACTGCGTCCAGGCGCCCAGCGGGCGCGTCGCGACGAGCATGGCGTGGTTCACCGACTCGAAGTCGCGGCCCCCGGAGGGCCCGTCCTGCCGGTTGGAATCCAGGAAGGCGTATCCGTGCCAGGCCAGCCGCCAGACCCGGGCTTCGGACGACGCCGCAGGCTCGTCGACCGTCGCCGCGGGCGCCGCGAGTCGGGTCGCTGCCACTCCGAGCAGGATCGCCGCCATCGGGCCAGACAGCATGGGCGGCATCTTAACGGCACTCGGCCTCCGGCCAGTCCCGGGATTTCCTCTATACTGGTCGTTGCGCCGGCGCCCGGATTCCGGATGCGCCGGCGCCGGGCGGAAGGCCGACGCCCTCTTCGATGGAGGCGGTGCCGATGAACATTGGAAGCAGGTCGCTGGCCGCCGCGGCGCTCGCCGTCACGCTCCTATCGGGGCTGACGGCCGTCGCCGACGAACCAGCCGACGAGAAGGAGCCGTTCGGGCGGATGACGGTGGACGAGGTCGAGAAGGCGCTGGGCCAGCCCGACGTCCACGTCTACGACGGCAACAGCAAGAGCACCTACAAGAAGGGGCACGTCCCGGGCGCCGTCAACAGGTACACCCAGGACATCAAGCCGGCCACGATGCCCGCCAAGAAGGACGCCACGCTCATCTTCTACTGCCAGAACACGTTCTGACACCAGTGCCACCAGGCGGCCCGGAGGGCCGTCGAGCTGGGCTACACCAACGTGTTCATCATGCCGGACGGGATCGACGGCTGGACCAAGGCGGGCAAGAAGATCGTCGCGGGGAAGAAGCCGGCCTGACGCGCCGCTCGAAGACATAGGGCGCGGAGTCGGGTGACCCGCGCCCGTCATTCGATCACGAACCGGATCTTCTGGTGCGCCTCGCGCAGAGCCGCCTCGACCGCGGCGGGGTCATTGGCGCCCGCGAAGATGAAGCCCGGATATGACGATCCCTCCGGCCAGGGCACGAGCGGCTTGCCGATCGTCGCGCCGATCGTGACGTCGACGATGCCCGGCACGTCGCGGGCGGCTGCGACACCGCGCACCTCGCGCAGGACGCCGGCGCGCGGCACCGGAATCATCATGACGCCGGCCGGCTGTCGGTCCCGCTCGTAAGCCTCGATCCCCTGCCCCAGGGCGTGCATCAGGATCAATTCCTCCAGCGTGATCCCGGCGCCGAAGCGCAGGACCCGCCCGCACAGGCCGCCTATCGATCGCGCCGCCATTTCGATGAGCCAGGGCCCCCGATCATCGAGACGCAGCTCGGCATGCACCGGCCCTTCGACGAGCCCTATGGCCGCGGCCCCGGCGGTCACGACGGCGGCGATCGCCCGCTGGGACGCCTCCGGCAGGCGGGAGGGGGTGACGTAGATCGTCTCCTCGAAGTACGGGCCGTCGAGAGGGTCCGGCTTGTCGAAGATCGCCAGGACCTTGAGACGTCCACCCGCGAGCAGGCCTTCGAGCGCCACCTCGACGCCCGGAACGAACTCCTCTGCCAGGATGGCGCCGCGCGGGTCCGCCGCGGCGCCCAGGTCGACGCCCGGCGTGTCGGCCGTCCCGGCGGGGCCGATGCCGGCTCGCTCGGCCACATCCGCCAGGCCAAACAGGGCCTCGATGCGCCGGAACGCCGCCGCGAAGTCGGTGGGCGTGTTGGCGCGGATGACGCCGCGGCTGGCGGAGAGGAAGGTCGGCTTCAGCACGCAGGGGTAGGCCTGCTCCCGCCCCAGCGCCGCGAGGCGCGCGTCGTCCGGGGAGGGGTCGGCCGGAAGCAGGCGGTGCCGCGGAGTCCTGACACCGGCCGCGCGCAGGCGCTCGCGGAGCAGGTCCTTGCGGCGCGCCGCCAGCGCCGCCTCGGGCGGATTGTGCGGCAGGCCCAGAAGGGCCGAGGCGTGCGCGGCGACGAGCGCCGTCTGGTCGTCGGTCGGCACGACCGCCGCAAGCGGCCGCTTTTTGGCGAACCCGGCAATCTCCCCGGCCGCGGCCGCGGCGTTCTTGAGCGTCAGGGCCACCGTGCGTCCCGGGGCGATCCCTTCCAGGGCCTGGGGGCGCTCCGATCCCACGACCGTCTCGACGCCGAGACGCTCGGCGGCCACCAGGAAATCGTGGGCTTTGTAAGTGTTGGTCGGAAGGAGCAGGAGAACGCGCGGCGCGCTCACCTCACAGGGGACGCACCGCTAGGCGCGCTCCTCCATCGGCACGTACTCGCGGCGAGTCTGGCCGGTGAACACCTGGCGCGGGCGGGCGATCTTCTGCTCGGTGTCGACGAGCATCTCCTCCCACTGCGCCAGCCACCCGACCGTGCGCGGGATGGCGAACAGCACCGGGAACATCTCCACCGGAAACCTCAGGCTCTGGTAGATGAGCCCGGAGTAGAAGTCGACGTTGGGGTAGAGACGCCGGGTGACGAAGTAATCGTCCTGCAGGGCGATGCGCTCCATCTCGAGCGCGATGTCGAGGAGCGGATTGCGTCCTGTCACCTCGAACACCTGGTCGGCGATCTTCTTGATGATCCGGGCGCGCGGGTCGTAGTTCTTGTAGACCCGGTGCCCGAAGCCCATGAGCTTCACCTCGCCAGCCTTGACCCGTCGGATGTAGTCGGCCACCCGGCTCTTGGAGCCGATCTCGTACAGCATCCGGAGCACCATCTCGTTGGCGCCGCCGTGCAGGGGCCCGTAGAGCGCCGCGATCGCGGCCGCGACCGCCGAGTAGGGGTCGACGTGCGACGAGCCGACGCCGCGCATCGCGCTGGTGCTGCAGTTCTGCTCGTGGTCGGCGTGCAGGATGAACAGCACGTCGAGCGCCCGCTCGATGACCGGGCTGGGGCGGTACTTCACCTCGGTCATCTTGAACAGCATGTTGAGGAAGTTCCCGGTGTAGGAGAGGTCGTTGTCCGGGTAGGCGAACGGCAGCCCGACGCTGTGCCGGTAGGCGAAGGCGGCCAGCGTCGGCACCTTGGCGATGAGCCGGTACTGCTGCTCCCGCCGCGACCGCGCGTTGGTGATGTCGCTCGCCTCCTTGTAGAAGGTGGACATCGCCGCCACCGTGCTGATCAGCATACCCATCGGGTGCGCGTCGTAGCGGAACCCATCGATGAACTTCTTGATGTTCTCGTGCAGCATCGTGTGGTGGGTGATGTTGTGGTCCCACTGGTCGTGCTGCTTGCGGGACGGAAGCTCTCCGTGCAGGATGAGGTAGGCGGTCTCGAGGTAGGTGCTCTGCTCGGCCAGCTCCTCGATCGGATAGCCCCGGTAATTCAGGATCCCCTTCTCGCCGTCGATCTCCGTGATCGCGCTGCGGCACGACGCCGTGTTCTGGAACGCCGGGTCGTAGGACATCAGCCCGAAGTCGTCCGGGCCGGTCTTGATCTGGCGCAGGTCCATCGCTCGGATCGTGCCGTCCGTGATCGGGATCTCGTACGACTTGCCGGTCCGGTGGTCGGTGACGGTGAGCGTCTCCTGCGCGGCCTTGGGGGCTTCGGCTGTCTGCGACGGCGCCATCGGGATCCTCGACAACAATGCGGACTGTTAAGGATACAGCATCCCCGGTCCTAACGCGAACGGACTCTGAGCTTCCGGACCAGATCGCGCACGTCGGGGGGCCAGGGCGACTCGAACGACAGTACCCGATCCGTGGCGGGGTGCCTGAAAGCGAGACTACAGGCGTGCAGCGCGGCCCGGTGGATGAAGGGCGACGGCCGGCCGTAGCGCCGGTCGCCCAGAAGGGGGTGTCCCGCCTCGGCGCAGTGGACCCGGATCTGGTTCTTGCGGCCGGTCCGCAGCCGCACCGAGAGCACCGTGGCTTCCGGCAGTCGTTCGGAGACCCGGTACTCCGTGATCGCCTCGCGTCCCTCGTCGGGGCGCCGCGTGGAGCGCACCCGGAGCGTGCGCTTGTCCTCCACCAGCCGGCTGGCGAAGCGGCCCTCGGCCGGCTCCACCTTTCCCTCGACCACCGCGACGTAGCGCCTGTCGACCGCGCGGCCCGCGAACTGCTCCCGCAGAGAGGTGTACGCCCGCCCGCTGCGGGCGAACACCAGCAGGCCCGAGGTATCGCGATCGAGCCGGTGCACGGCGCGCAGCGAGGCGTGCCGGACCCCCCGATCCTGCTCCGAGGCCAGGATGCGATCGACCAGGCTCTCCTCGTCGCGCAGCCGGGTCGGGACCGACAGCACATCGGCCTCCTTGTCGACGACCACGACGTCCGCGTCCCGGTGGACGACCCGGTAGCCGATCCCCGGACGCTCGGGGCTGCGGGAGCGGTAGCGTCGCGACTCGTCGAACTGGATCTGGTAGGTCTCGCCGCGGCGGACGCGGCGGGCGTACTCCCCGGGCCGCACCGGCGGCCGGTCCGGCCCGGCGCGCACTGCTCCGGCGTCGATCAGCCCGCGCGCCTGTTCGTGGGAGAAGCCCCCCCGGTCGTGCAGGAGGGCCTGGAGCGTCCGCCCGGCGTCGCTGCCGCCGACCTCGAGGAGGACGCTCTTCAGAAGGAGCCGATCGCCTTGGCCTCGGAGTCGAAGATCTCGAACACCAGATGCAGCGAGACGATCGACAAGACCTTGTAGACCGATTCGCTCGGCATGACCAGCTTGACGTCGCCTCCCTTGGCCGTCGCCCGCTTCTTGCACGCGACGAGCTCGCCGAGCCCGGCCGAATCGATGTACTCGATGCCCTGCAGGTTGAGAACGACGCTGGTGTTCCCCTTGTCGAGCTGGTCCTGCACCGCCTTCCGGAGTTCGAGGTCGCCCGCTCCGAGCGTGATCCGGCCTTTCAGATCGATGACGCGTACTTTTCCTGCCTCCTTGACCGTGGCTTTCATCGCCTCTCCTCTGCGCTCCTCTGGGGCCCCTGCGACCAGGCCCGGCGTGCGGCGGAAGGCGGATTTTGTCACAGACCGGCCCGGGAAGAAAGGGTCCATGGCCCCGTGGGCAGATCCTGCTTGCCAATCCAAGCAATGGAGGCATACTGAAAGCCCAGATCACCACCCAGCGATGACGAAACGGATATCGGCATGACTCGGAGAACGGGTCTTCTCGCCGTCGCGGCCGGGGCGCTGCTCACCCTCCTGACGACCGGCACACGCGCTCTGTCCGCCGGTGAGCCCGGCGGACCCGACCTGCGCCTCAGGGCCGCTCGATTCGACCCGCTCCGCCAGGCCCCGGCCGGCGCCATCGAACGCTTCCCGGAGCCGCTGCGATCGCTCGGCAGCCCCGACGGGCTGGTCCTCGTCCAGTTCGAGGGTCCGCCGCGGTCCGAGTGGCTCCGGGACCTGCGCGACGCGGGGGCGGTCGTCTTCGACTACGTCCCCCGGCACGCCTATCTGGCGCGGATTGCGCCTGGCGGGACAGCCGCCATCCGGGCCCTGCCGTTCGTGCGCGCCGTCGTCTCCTATTTCCCGTCTTTCCGCGTCGCCCCGGATCTCGTGACGCGCGCCGCCGAGCCCCAGGGAGAGCCGCTGCGGCTGCTGGTGCAGGCGACCCCGGACCTGCCTCGTGGGTCCTTGATCGCGGCGCTGGTCCGCGAGGCGCCGCGCGCGCTGCTCACGGACGAGGGCCGCCATCCGGGCGCCGTGCTCGCCGAGATCGAGGTCCGCGACAGCGATCTGGCCTCCCTGCTGTCGCGCCTGGCGTCGATCCCGGACGTCGTCTGGATCGAGGAGCGCCGGCCGGCGCTGCCGAACAACGACTCCATGAAATGGGTGATGCAGACCGGCCTTCCGGCCGACACCCGGCTCTTCTCGCGCGGCCTGACCGGCACCGGCCAGATCATCGCCGAGGGGGACAGCGGCCTGGACACCGCCCACTGCTTCTTCACCGATCCCGCCCAGTCCGTCGCCTTCGAGCTCGTCGACCCGGACAACCCTCCGGTTGTCCCGGTCATGAACCCCGCCCACCGCAAGGTGCTGGCGTATCAATACCACTCGGGGACCAACACGGTCGATCAGATTGGTCATGGAACCCACGTGGCCGGAACGGCGGTGGGCGACGACCTGGCCCACCTCGCGTCGGGATCGAATCCGGGCCTCGACACCTACGACGGCATGGCCCCGGCGGCCCGGCTGGTGTTCCAGGACATCGACCGCAGCGGGGGGTTCCTGGAGGTCCCGGCGAACTACTACGGCTTCGTCCAGGCGGCCTACAACGCCGGGGCGCGGATCCACACCAACAGCTGGGGATCGGACACCAACACCTACACCTCCGACGCCGCGCAGGTCGATCACTTCATGTGGGACCATCCGGACATGCTGTTCACGATCTCAGCCGGCAATAACGGCCCGAACGCCGGCACGGTGGGAACGCCGGGCGTGGCGAAGAATGCCCTCACCGTCGGCATGGTCGAGACGCCGGCTTCCGGAAGCCCGAGCAACGTCTCCAGCCAGTCGTCCAACGGTCCCACGAGCGACGGCCGGCTGAAGCCGGACGTGGTGAACGTGGGAGGATTCCCGATCCACTCCGCCTCGGCCGGGACGGCTTGCGGCATCACGGATTACGGCGGGACCTCCATGGCAACCCCGGGAGTAGCCGGCGGCGCCGCCCTCCTGCGGCAGTTCTTCGCCCAGGGCTACTACCCGCATGGCTATCCCGGCTCCGGTCCGGCGATCGCCCCCTCGGCAGCCCTGCTCAAGGCGACGATCGTCAACAGCGCGATCAACATTTCCGGCACCAACGTCGACGGCCCGATCCCTGACGGCTCCCAGGGATGGGGCCGCGTCACCCTGGACAACGCGGTCCCCTTCCCGAGCGACGACCGGAGGCTTCTGATCCTGCACGACGACGATCTGTCCTCGCCCTCCGACGGGTTCGCGGCGGGGGCGTCCGCGGCGCAGGTCTACTCGGTCTTCACCTGCCGGCAGGACGTGCCGCTCAAGGTGACGCTCGTGTGGACCGACGCGCCGGCCGCGGCCGGCAGCGCCGAGGCCTGGGTGAACGATCTCAATCTGGAGGTCATCGCCCCCGACGCCACGCTCTACCGGGGGAACTTCTTCTCGGGCGGCGTGTCGGCGATCGGCGGCGTCGCCGACGGGAAGAACACCGTCGAGCAGGTGCTGATTCCCGCGGGGGCGGTCCAGAGCGGGACCTACACCGTGCGCGTCGTGCCGGCCGACGTGGCGGTGGGGCCGCAGCCGTACGCCCTCGTGGTCACCGGAGACGTCTCCGCCGCCCCCGTCCCGCGGCTGGTCGTGACCGCCATCGACCGGTCGGGCGGCTGCGACGGCGACGATTTTCTCGATCAGGGGGAGAGCCTGACACTGACCTACACGGTCGCGAACCAGGGCTGCGGCGACGCCGGCGCCCTCGGCACCGCGCTCGCCCCCGCCACGCTCCTGCCGGTCGGCGCGGCCCCGATCGGTCCGCCGCCCGCCGGCATCCCGGCCGGCACGTCGGCTCCCGTGTCGTTCCTGGTCTCGCTCGGCGACACGGGCGGCGGATGCGGTGGCTCCGTGCCGCTCACGCTCACGCTCCAGGCCGCGAACGGGGCGCGCTGGGAGATGCGCGACCTTCAGCCGGTGCGACTCGATCCCGCCTCCGGCGTCGTCATGGTCCTCGACAACGTCGAGTCGGGGGACCACAGCGTGGCGAAAGACGCCGCCTGGCTGATCGGCACCTGCGCGGCGACGAGCCCGACCCACTCCTGGCACCTGGGCCAGGCCGATTGCACCGGCATCCCGCAGGACGCGTCGGCCCACAGCCTGGACTTCAGCGTGACCGTGCCGCCCGGGCAGGATCTGGCCTCGGCCCGCTTCACGCACCGCTTCGACGGCTACATGAACGCCAGTTTCGCGGACAGTGTCCACTTCGAGATCGATCACGACCTCGACGGCTCCTTCCAGACGATCGCCT
>DASRJX010000146.1:0-8682 GCA_035649235.1 Candidatus Cryosericum sp. | reverse complement strand
GCCCCGGAGCTGATGTTCGAGCTCGGCGGCTTCATGCCGCTCCAGCGCGTCGAGGGTGAGGCCTGCGAAGGGGACGTCGACTTCAAGTTCACCAGCGACGCCGAGGCGGCGGAGGAGGCAGCCACGAGCGACTCCGTCGAGGACGCCCTGGTGGACAACACCACCATGGGGACGCCGGTCCAGAGGCCGGAGAACCTCAGCCTGGGCGATCTGGTGAAGTTCAAGAACCCGGAGCTGTTCGCCATCAAGACGAGCACCAGCCCGGGCCGCTGCTTCAACAACCTGAACACGAACTGCACCAGCAACGCCGACTGCGGCGGGGCGGTCTGCATCCTGTTCCAGGATTACCTGGGGGTCCGAGGGACCAGCGAGCGGGCCAACACGCCCAACACGATGGAGTGCCCGAAGAACGAGTAGGCGCCGGGTGCATCACGCCCGGTCCCGGCAAGCGAAGGGGGCAGGCGGCGCGCGCCGCCTGCCCCCATTGTCGCGAGAAGACCCAAGAACCTACTTCGAGGCGATCTCCGTCGTCGCGTGCTCCAGCATGTGCTGGCCGACGAACTTCGCCAGGACCTCGGGAGGCATCTTGCCGAGGGTCACGGAGACGTTCCTCTCGTAGCCGTTCCGCTGCACGGAGTAGTTGACCGTCTGGCCGGGCTGCCAGTCCTTCTTGGCCGCCTTGAGGGCCTCCTCGCTGGCGTCCTTGAATGCGACGCCGTTGAGGGCGACGAGCACGTCCCCCGACTGGAGGCCTGCGGCCGCGGCGGGGCTGTCCGGGATGACTCTGAGGATGGTCAGCGCGCCGCTCGCCTCGTCCTGCTCCATCTCGATGCCGACGAAGCCGCCGGTCTTCATCTTCGTCGCCATGTAGTCGAGGCAGTCCTGCGTGCCGAAGGCGCACTTCTTCGAAGCGTGGGCCGCCTTCGCGGCGTCCTTCGCGTGGCCCTGGCAGTCCTCGCCTCCCGCGAACAGCATCGGCATCGACATCGCCACGGCCACTGCCACAGCATTCACCCACTTCGCGCGATGTGCCATGTCCTGTCTCCTCCTGGGTTCCGGGGCCGCCCGGCGATCCCTCCTCGCCACGGCCCCCAAGTCTGTTGACGCGGGGGAGACTACGCCCCGGGCCTGTAAAAGTCCTGACGACGCGTGTAAAAGGATGTTTTCGATGTCACGGCCTTGTAAACCAGGCCGCGGTCCTGCCCGAGCGCCCGGAGACGCGCCGGCGCAGTCCGCCGCGCGCCATGGCACAATCCGACTGATGGCTCGAACCGGTTCAACCTCATGCTACCTCGCCATAGCAGTCCTGCCGATCGTCGCGTTCCGTCTCGCTGCGGCGGTCGTCCCCGCAGCGAGCCCCGCCGGCGTGGACGCAGCCGGAGGCCCGCACGCGCCGGCGCTGCAGGCGGCGGATTCCCCCGCCCCGGACGTTTCGGCCCTGGTCCTCGAAGCGCAGCGGGTGCAGCAGGCCGACGCGGCCGCCTGGCGGCAGTTCCGTTTCTCGCGCGGCGTGCGGCTCGAGCGGCTGGGCGCGGAGGGACGGACGCTGGGCGTGGAGGAGACGCTCTCCGAGGTGACGCCGGTCCAGGATGGGTTCGACGAGCGCCTGGTGCGCATCAACGGCCGAGCGCCGACGCCTGATGAGGTGGAGAACTTCCGTGAGAAGGAGCCGTTCGCCCGCCACTACCGGACGCTGCGCGCCGGAGGGGCCGAACGGGAGGAGGAGGGGGGCTATTCGCTCGCCACGCTCCTGAGGCTCAGCTCCTACAGGTACACCGGCCGCGAGTGGATCGACGGCACCGAGTGCCACCGGCTCGATTTCAGTCCGGACCCGGACCACCCGAAGGACAGCCTCGCGGCGCGCGTGGCCGGGGCGATGGCGGGACGTCTCTGGCTCACCGTGGACGGCGCGCACCTGATCCGCGCCCGCGCCACGAGCCTCCGGCCGGTGCCGCTGACCCTGGGCCTGTTCAGCGTGCGCTCGCTCGACCTGGATCTGGAGGCGACGGAGGTCGCCGGCGGGACCTGGCTGCCGCGCCGGCTCACGATCGTCAGCGACGTCCGAATCATCCTCGTGGGGCAGGTCCGCCGGCGGGTGCTCACCTATTCCGACTACACCCGCGTGGCCGATGAGGAGGCCGCGTCGCGTGTAGAATCCCTCCCTTCCTGAACCACGTCACAGAGGAGAGAGAGCATGCACTGGATCGCCGACCCGCAGATCTGGATCGCCTTCCTGACGCTCGCGGCGCTCGAGATCGTCCTGGGGATCGACAACATCGTGTTCATCTCGATCCTGGTGGGGAAGCTGCCCCACGATCGGCAACCGGGGGCCTACCGGATCGGCCTCGGCCTGGCGATGGTCATGCGCATCCTGCTGCTGCTGTCGCTGTCGTGGGTGATGGGTCTGACGGAGCCGCTGGTCACGGTGCCGATCCTCGGCCGGCCGGTGACCGGCCGCGACCTGGTGCTGATCGTCGGCGGACTGTTCCTGGTCGCCAAGAGCACCCACGAGATCCACCAGAAACTGGAGGGCCACGAGGGGGGCGGGTCGGCGCGGGTGGCCGCCTCCTACGGCTCCGTGCTGGCGCAGATCATGGCGCTCGACGTCGTCTTTTCGCTCGATTCGGTCATCACGGCCGTCGGCATGGTGCAGCAGGTCGGCGTGATGATCGCCGCGGTGGTCGCGGCCGTCCTGGTCATGATGGCGTTCGCCCGGCCGATCGGCGACTTCGTCCAGCGGCACCCGACGATCAAGATGCTGGCGCTCGCCTTCCTGGTGGCGATCGGTGTGATGCTGATCGCCGACGGCTTCGGCAGCCACGTGCCGAAGGGATACCTCTACTTCGCCATGGCGTTCTCGCTCCTGGTCGAGATGCTGAACCTCAGGGTGCGTCATCGGGAGGCCCCGGTGCACCTGCGCCGGCCATACTCGGAGGAACCCGGCGGCGGGGCCGGGAAGCCGGTCGGGAGCAAGCAACCGGTCGGCGGGGCCGGGAAGTCCGGCGGCTAAGGCAAGCCGGAAGCCCCGTCAGCTGGCGAACAGGCTCTTGAGGACGAACAGGACGTTCGCCGGGCGCTCCGCGAGGCGGCGCATGTACCAGGGGAACCAGGCGTCGCCGTAGCTGATGAGCACCTTGAAGCGGTGCCCCTGGCCCGCCAGCCGCGCCTGCTCCTGCAGCCGGATCCCGTACAGCATCTGGAACTCGAGCGCCCCGCGCGCCAGGCCGAGACGCCGGCCTTCCGCCTCGATGCGGCGGATGAGGACCGGATCGTGCGTGCCGAAGATCGCCCGGACGCCGGCTGCGGCGGCGCGCGGCCCCAGCAGTTCGCAGGCCAGCGCGAAGTAGTTCGCGTCCACGTCCTTCTTGCTCGGGAAGGCGCGGTCCGGCGACTCCTTGTACGCCCCCTTCACCAGGCGCACGCCCGCCCCCATCCCGATCAGGTCCGCGACGTCGCGCGCCGTGCGGCGCAGGTACGACTGCACGCAGACGCCCACGTTCCGGTGGCGCTCCCGGACGCGCCGGTAGATCTCGAGCGTGACGTCGGTGTAGGCCGACGACTCCATGTCGATCCAGACCCAGGTGCCCAGGGCGGCGGCGCGACCGGCGAGGGCCGCGACGTGCTGCTCGCACTCGGGCTGGCTGAAGTCGAGCCCGAGCTGCGTCGGCTTGATGGAGATCTCCGCGTCGAGGGATGCGGCCTGGATGCGATCGAGGACGGCCAGGTAGTGCCGCGCCACCTGCGCCGCATCATCGGGGGCCGCCAGGTTCTCGCCCAGGCAGGTGAGGACGGCCCCGTAGCCGGCCCCCTTGAGATCGGCCGCGGCGGCGAGCGCCGCCTCGACATCCTCGCCCGGCATGAAGCGAGACACGGCCCGGCGGACGACGCGGGACTTCGTCGCCCGATCGCGCAGCCAGCGGCTCTGCGAGCCGGCCAGTAAAGCGTTGCGCAGGAGTCCCATGGCCGGGCGCGATGATACGCAACCCCCTCGCCGCTTGTCCACAAAGACCGCGCCGCCCGGTGCGGCATTGACAGGCGAGCCGCCGCGGGCCGATCCTCTCGCGATGCCTGCCACGCCCGGGCCCGGCGCCGCGCCCAAGGACGATCCCCGCACCGTGTTCGGGTGGTGCATGTACGACTGGGCGAACTCCGCTTACGTCACCACCGTCGCGGTCGGCCTGCTGCCGCGCTACTTCGCGGAGGCGGTCGTGCCGGCGGGGGGCGTCCAGGCCCTGGGGACGACCTTCGCCGCCGATACGCTCTGGGCCATGGTGGTCGGGACGGCGACGCTCATCGCTTTCCTGACCGCCCCCGTCCTGGGCGCCATCGCCGACTTCTCCGCCGCCCGGAAACGCTTCCTCCTGGCCTTCGCCTGGACGGGGAGCCTGTTCGCCATCCTGCTCTACTTCTGCCGCTCGGGGGACGTGCTCCGGACGCTCCTCTTCTTTCTCCTGGCGCAAGTGGGGTTCATCGGCGCCAACGTGTTCTACGACGCCTTCCTGCCGCACATCGCCAGCGACGCCGAGATGGATCGCGTGTCGGGGCGCGGCTACGCCTACGGCTACGTCGGAGGCGGGCTCCAGTTCGCCCTCTCCCTGGGGCTCGTCCAGGGGCACGCCGCGCTCGGCCTGGCGCTCGATCAGGCGGTCCGTCTCGCCATCGTCATGGCCGCGGTCTGGTGGGCCGGCTTCACGCTGGTGACGGCCCGGCTCCTCGTGGAGCCCCGGACCGCGACGCCCCTGCCGGAGGAGTTCCGGCGTTGGCCGCGGCCGCTGGCCTACGTCGCCCTCGGCGTGAGGCGCACGCTGCGCACGACGCGTCAGGTGCGCCGGTACCGGCAGCTGGCGCTCTTCCTCGCCGCCTTCATGCTCTACGACGATGGCATCCAGACGATCATCAATATGGCGACGGTCTACGCCACCGTCGAGCTGCGCCTGCCGGCGTCCGTGCTGATGCTGACGCTGCTGGTGATCCAGGCGATCGCGACCGTCGGCGCCTTCCTGTTCACCCGCCTGTCACGGTGGATCGGGACCAAGCCGGCGATCATGATCTCGCTCGTCCTGTGGACGGGAATCGTGGTCTACGCCGGGTTCCTCCGGAGCGCGGCGCAGTTCGTGGCGCTCGGGGCCGTGGTGGGGCTGGTGATGGGCGGATCGCAGGCGCTCAGCCGATCGCTCTTCGGCTCCATGATCCCGAGCGCGGAGAGCGCCGAGTTCTACGGCTTCTACACCGTGTTCAGCAAGTTCGCCGCCATGTGGGGCCCCTGGGTGTTCGCGATCGTGAAACAGACGACCGGATCCTCGCGGTTGGCGATCCTGTCGCTCGTGGTGCAGTTCCTGGGGGGCCTGCTCCTCCTGGCCCGCGTCGACATCGGCAAGGCCCGCGCCGCGCGCGCGTCTTGAGGGCGGATCGGGTACCCTTTCACCTCGCGTATGGCGATCGCACCCGGAACCAGGCTCGGACCGTACGAGATCGTGGCCCCGCTGGGCGCGGGCGGCATGGGGGAGGTCTACCGGGCGCGCGACACGCGCCTCGAGCGGACGGTCGCCATCAAGGTGCTGCCGCAGGACGGAGCGGCCCGGGCGGACCTGCGGGAGCGCTTCGAGCGCGAGGCGCGGGCGGTCTCGAACCTGAACCATCCCCACATCTGCGCCCTGTACGACATCGGCCAGGAAGGAGACCGGGCCTACCTGGTGATGGAGTATGTCGAGGGGGAGACTCTCTCGGCGCGCCTGGAGCGCGGCCCGCTGCCGATCGAGGAACTGCTGCGCGCCGCAACCCAGATGGCCGACGCTCTGGACGCAGCGCACCGGCGCGGCTTCATCCACCGGGACCTGAAGCCCGGCAACGTGATGCTGACGCGCGCCGGGGCGAAGCTGCTCGATTTCGGCCTGGCGAAGAGCCTGGCGCAGGATTCGTCGTCTGCGCTGCTAACCGTCGCCCCCACGGCCACGAGCCCGCTCACGGCGGAAGGGACGATCGTCGGCACCTTCCAGTACATGGCGCCGGAGCAGATCGAGGGGGAGGCGCTCGACGCCCGCACCGACATGTTCTCCTTCGGCTTGGTCCTGTACGAAATGGCGACCGGCCGGCGGGCGTTCGAGGGGAAGACGCGCGCCAGCCTCATCGCCTCGGTCCTGAAGGAGACGCCGCGATCGATCGCCGAGACGGCGCCGATGACGCCCCCCGCGCTCGAGCGGCTGGTGCGCATCTGCCTGGCGAAGGACCCCGCCGACCGCTGGCAGACGATGCACGACGTGGCACTGCAGCTCCGCTTCATCGCCGAGGCGGGATCTCAAGCCGGCGTCCCCGCGCCGGTCGCCGCCCGCCGCCGGATCGGTCAGCGCGTCTGGATGGCAGCCACCTTCGGGCTGCTGCTCGTGAGCGCCGCGCTCGGGGCCCTGCTGTGGCGCAATCTGCCGGCCCCGCCGCGGGTCATCCGCGCCTTCATCGCCCCGCCCGAGAAGGCGGCCTTCCAGTTCGTCGGCACCGGCCTCGGAACGCCGGCGGTCTCGCCGGACGGCAGCAGGGTGGCGTTCGCCGTCCGGCGTGACGACGGGACGACGATGCTCTACGTGCGGCCGCTCGATTCCATCAAGGCGCTGCCGCTCTCCGGCACCGAAGGCGCGAGTTGCCCCTTCTGGTCGCCGGACGGCCGCACGCTCGGCTTCTTCGCCAGCGGCAAGCTCAGGAAGATCGACGCCTCGGGCGGGCCGCCCTTGTCCCTGGCCGACGCCCCGGCTGCCCGCGGCGGGGCGTGGGGTCCGGAGGGGGTCATCGTGTTCGCTCCCGACCAGGCGGGGCCGCTGTATCGGGTCTCGGCGGCAGGCGGCGCCGCAACACCGGTGACCCAGCTCGACGAGTCCCGCGGCGAGAGCACCCACCGCTGGCCGCAGTTTCTTCCGGAGAGTCAACGATTCCTCTATTTCGCCCGCATCGTCCAGCGTGACGAGCGCAACGGCATCAAAGTCGGGTCGCTCGATGGGAAGGAGCAGCGGTTCCTGATCAACACCGAATCGAACGCCCGCTACGTCAGCGGGCATCTGCTCTACGGTCGCGAGGCCACCCTCATGGCCCAACCGTTAGACCTCGGAAGCCTCGAGCTCGGGGGCGATCCCTTCGCGGTCGCCGACGGGGTCCAGGTCGACTTCTCCTTTTCGCAGATGACGTTCTCCGTCGCGGAGAACGGCGTCCTGGTCTACCAGACGGGAGAGTCCGGAGGCGGTTCGCGGCTCTCCTGGTTCGATCGCCTGGGCAAGCCGGCCGGCGTTCTGGGTGACCAGGCATCGTACTTCAGTCTGGCACTCTCCCCCGACGGACGACGCGCCGCCGTGAACCTCATCGACACCCGCATCGGGGCCGCCGACATCTGGATCTTCGATGTGGCGCGCGGCCTCAGGACCCGATTCACCTTCGACCCGGGCGCCGACAACTGGCCGATCTGGAGCGCGGATGGCAATCATGTCGTCTTCTCCTCGATCCGCAAGGGCAAGAGCCGGCTGAACCTGTACCGGAAGTCGATTGCGGGGTCGGGCGACGACGAGCTGCTCCTGGAATCGGACCACGACAAGATCGCGACTCAAGTCACGCCGGACGGCCGCTCTTTCTTGTTCTTCACCCGGGGCGATCCCGCGACCAGGTCCGACATCTGGGTCATGCCGCTGTCCGGTGGCGGCGAGCCGACCGCGATCCTGCGCAGCCAGTTCAGCGAGCAGTTTGCGGCCCTGTCGCCCGATGGTCGCTGGATGGCCTACGAGTCGGACGAGTCGGGCCGGGGCGAGATCTACGTCAGTCCGTTCCCCGTTCCGTCGCGCAAATGGCAGGTCTCGACGGCCGGCGGCGAGAAGCCCCACTGGCGCAACGACGGCAAGGAGATCATCTATCTCGCCTCGGACAGCAAGCTGACGGCCGTGGAGGTGAATCCGACCGCGACGGATTTCCAGATTGGCGCCTCGGCGGCGCTGTTCGCGATCCAGCCGCAGCGTCCGGGCAACGCCTTCGACATGTCTCCCGACGGCCGCCGCTTCCTGGTCAACTCGTCGGTCGTGGAGCAGAACTCCCAGCCGCTGACGCTCGTCGTCCCCTGGACTGCCAGCATCGACAGGAAGTAGAGCCGGCACCGACCGTGGACGCACCGATCGACCCTGGCGACGACCGGGAGGTCCGCCGTTCGGCATGGCGGGCCTTGCTGAGCGGCCTGTGCCCTCGCTGCAGGGAAGGCCGCATCTTCGTCCGGCGATTCACCATGTACCCATCGTGCCCTGCCTGCAGCCTGGTGTTCGAGCGCGAGCCGGGCTATTTCGTCGGGGCGATGTATATCAGCTACGCGCTGGCCGTGCCGATCGTCGCCGGTCTCACGGTGGCGCTGTCGGTCTTCGCCCTTCCTGGGCGGCCGCTGCACTGGATCGTCCTTCTGGCCGGCGTCCTGTTCCTGCCCGCCGTGCCGTTCGTCTTCCGCGCCTCGCGG
The DNA here is from genome assembly GCA_035649235.1 of Candidatus Cryosericum sp. Classification (GTDB taxonomy): domain Bacteria; phylum Acidobacteriota; class Polarisedimenticolia; order Gp22-AA2; family Gp22-AA2; genus DASRJX01. The sequence continues at coordinate 215 of DASRJX010000146.1, read as the reverse complement.
GTGGCCTGGATCCACCTCGACCACCGGCTGGATCCGCCGGCGTGAGCGAAGGCCCACGCAGGGGACGGTAGGGCTATAATCCAGCCGCGATGAAATCCGCCCGACCTCCGGCCCCCATCCGCAAGGCGGTCTTCCCCGCAGCCGGGCTGGGCACCCGCTTCCTGCCGGCCACCAAGGCGCAGCCCAAGGAGATGCTGCCCCTGGTGGACAAGCCG
>DASRJX010000145.1:0-17293 GCA_035649235.1 Candidatus Cryosericum sp. | reverse complement strand
AGGTCGCGCCGCGTCTCGACGAGCCGCGCGGTGAGAGCCCGGGTGGCGGCTTCGATTTCGGCGTCCGGCACCGCGGCCAGGGCGGCCGCGAGGGCGAAGGCTCCAAAAAGGGGCATGGTCGTCTCCCCGGCGCCGCCCGAGCGGCGCCCGTTTTCACTTCACGGTGCGCGAGGCCGGTTCCGTGTCGAATTCGTCCTCGATCTCGCCGAAGATTTCCTCGATGATGTCCTCCATCGTCAGGATCCCGACGGCCTTCCCCTCCGCTCCCACGACGGCCGCCATGTGCTGCCGGCGGCGGCGCATCTGCGCCAGGACCGCGTCGATCCTCCGGTCCGCCGGGACCCGCAGCAGATCCTTGACCACGTCCGACACCCGCGTGAGGACGGCCTGCTCCGCGCTCAAGAGCGCCAGCGTCTTGATGTTGATGACACCGACCAGGTCGCCGCGCTCCGGGTCGTGCACGGGGTAACGGGTGTGCCTCTCGTCCCGCACCAGGGCCAGGTTCTGCTCCACGGTCCGCGCCAGCGACCAGGTTGTGACCTTCTCCAGCGGCACCATCACGTCGCGCGCCGTGCGGTCCGAGAAGCGCGTGGCCCGGTCCATGATCTCAGCCTCGCTCGAGGTGATGACGCCCTTCTTGAACGACTCCGCGAACAGGATCCGCAGCTCGACCTCCGAGATGCCGCTCTCGTGCGACTGGCGCATGCCGAAGAGCCGGAGGATGCCGTTGGCGCTGGTGTTGAGCACCCACAGCGCCGGATAGAAGACCGTGTGGTAGAGCTTCAGCGGCGGCGCCGTCAGCCGGACGATCAGGCCGGGCCGGCGGATGGCGAGGGACTTCGGGACCAGCTCGCCGAGGATGATGTGCAGGATGGTGATGGTGGCGAAGGCGGCGGCGAGCGCCGCGGTGTGCGCCGTCGGCGCCGCCAGCGCGCCGAGACCGGCGAGCGCCGGCTCGAACAGGCGGGCGAAGGCCGGCTCGCCGATCCACCCCAGCCCCAGGCTGACCATCGTGATCCCGAGCTGGCAGGCCGACAGGTACTCGTCCAGCCGCGACACGATCTCGCGCGCCAGGGCGGAGCCGGGCAGGCCCTTCCCCGCCATCTCCTCCAGGCGGGTGGCCCGCACCTTGACGATGGCGAACTCCGCCGCCACGAAGTACGCGTTCCCCGCCACCAGCAGGAAGGCCAGGACGAGGTGCAGCGGGATGTCGGCGGCCCACATCCTAGAGGGTCATGCTAGAGGCTCACGTAGTCCGGACCGCCGCCACCTTCCGGCGGGACCCACGTGATGATCTGGTACGGGTCCATGATGTCGCACGTCTTGCAGTGCACGCAGTTGCTGGCGTTGATCTGCAGCCGCCGGCCGCCGCCCTCCTTCGGGACCATCTCATACACCGCTGCGGGACAGAAGCGCTGGCACGGGTTGTCGAATTCGACGGCGCAGCGGGTCTCGCAGAGGTTGGTGTCGGCCACCCTGAGGTGAACCGGCTGATCCTCGTCGTGCCGCGTGCCCGAATGGAACACGCCGGTCAACCGGTCGAAGGTCAGGACGCCGTCCGGCCGGCCGCCGTCCGCCGGCTCCGCCGCCCCCGGACGGGACGACAGGACCTCCAGGCGCTCGTGCCCGGGATGGGACGGCATCGGATCGACGAGGCCGCGGCCGCCGGTGGCCATCTGCAGGGCGCTGTGGAACAGTCCGGCGTACAGGCCGCCGGCGAAGCCGGCGTGGAAGTTGCGCACCCGGCGCAGCTCCTCCCCGGCCCAGGACGCCCGGAAGCGCTCCTCGTAGCGCGACAGGAAGCGGGCCGACACGTCGTCCGCCAGGATCGCTTCGAGGATCGTCTCCGCCGCCAGCAGTCCCGACTTCATGCCGGTGTGGATGCCCTTCAGGCGCATGGGGTTCAGCATCGAGGCCGCGTCCCCCGCGATGAGGCCGCCGGACAGGTAGGGACGCGGCATGGCGTACCAGCCGCCCTCCGGGATCGCCTTCGCCCCGTAGGCCAGAAGCTTCGCTCCACGCAGCATCTCCTGGATCGCCGGATGCGTCTTGAGCCGCTGGAACAGGCGGTGCGGGTCCAGCTTCGGATCCCGGTAGTCGAGCCCCACGCACAGGCCGATGTCGAGCACGTCGGATCCCATGCTGTAGATGAAGGAGCCGCCGAACGTGCTGCTGTCCAGGGGCCAGCCCATGGTGTGGATGACGCGGCCCGCCGGCAGCGAATCCTTCGGGCACTGCCAGATCTCCTTGATGCCGATGGCATAGACCTGGGGCTGCCGCCCGCGATCGAGGCCGAGGCGGCTCACCAGCACCTTCGTCAGCGTCCCCCGCGGGCCCTCGGCGAGGACCGTGATCCTGGCGCGGACGTCGATCCCGGGCTCGAAGTTGGCCTTCCGCGACCCGTTCCTGTCGACGCCCCGGTCCCCGGTCCGCACCCCGACGAGCCGATCCCCCTCGAGGAGCGGCTCCATCGCGGCGAAGCCGGGGAACAGGTCGACGCCCTCCGCCTCCGCGCGCGCCGCGAGCCAGCGGACCAGCTTACCGAGGGAGGCGACGTAGTTGCCGTGGTTGCGCAACGGCGGGGGCACGATCGGAAGCGCGAACCGCCGGCGGGGCGTCAGGAACCAGACCGAGTCGTCAACCACCTTCGACTCGAGCGGGCAACCGAGCGCCTCGAAGTCGGGATAGAGCTCGCGCAGTCCGCGCGGATCGAGGACGGCCCCCGAGAGAGCGTGCGAGCCGATCTCACGCCCCTTCTCGAGGAGGGCGATCGACAGCTCGAGCGGTTTCCTCCCCTCCCGCGCCGCACTCTCGTTGTGCTGGCGCAGGAGCTGGCGCAGGCGGATGGCGCCCGCCAGGCCGGCGGGCCCGCCGCCGACGAACAGGACGTCGACATCCAGGGTCTCGCGCTCGGACATCGCGCTCTCCGCGAAGGCGCCATTATACGCACGTGACTCTCCGCAGTTCCGCAACTGCGGGAGTGATCTCCCGGGTTCGAGACGCCGGGGGTGCACCCCCGGCGTCTCGAAGCGTGGGATCGTCGTCCAGCTGCGGAGCTGCCGAAACTCGCTCGCATCGCCATGCTCCCGGGGAGTGACCATCGTACAAGGCGCCGGGGTTGCGCTCCGCTGGCCAGTCGGCGACCGAGCGACGGGGTCCCATCGCGCGCAGTTCAGCGCGATGGGCGGAGCGAGGCGACGTAGAGGGGAGGCGCGCGCGAGCGCGCCGGACCCGTGCCAGCGGAGCGCAACCCCGGCGCCTCGCCCGAGGAGGGATCTCTCCGGGCGCAGGCGGTGTAGACTGGCGCCGGTCTGGAAGCGCCTCGGGGCTGGTGTCCTGCGCGGACTTCAAATCCGTCGGGAGCCGGGGGAACCCGGCTCCGGTGGGTTCGATTCCCACACGCTTCCGCCACCCGGCCGTTTTCGTCCCGCCACGAGGAGGTCGTCATGAGGAAGCTCGTCGTCCTGGTGCTCGTCGCACTGGCCCTGTGGATCGGCGTGAACTACCTCCGGACCGGGCGGCTGTCGCTCGTTCCTGGGGCCGGGGATCCGGAAGCTCAGCGTCTCCACGATCTGGAGGCCGAGCTCGCGGCCGTCCAGGCGCAGATCGATCAGGCCGGACGGAGCGCGGGCCTGACCGGGATCGACACCACGGCGGACGTGGCGGCGCTGACCGCGAAGAAGGCTCAAATCGAAAAGGAAATCGCCGCGGCGCGCGGACGCGCGCGCTGAGATCTCAGAAGGAGTCGAGCCAGGAGGTCCGGCATTCCTCCTCGTCCGCGATCGGGATGTCGGGGACGGTCTCGCCCAGCGGGCGCAACATCAGGACGGGGTCGCGCCGGGGCCGCCGGGCGACGGGATAGAGGCGGCCGCCCGTGACGCCGGCCGGAAAGTGCCAGGCGTCGATGCGTCCGACGCCGAGCCTTCGCGCCAGGGCCAGAGCACTCCAGAAGAGATCGACCAGCGCCTCCTCGTCCCCCGGCCGGGCGCCGTGCTCCTTCCAGAGCAGCCTGCCTCGTCTCTCCTTCAGGATGAGGTACGCCCGCGCGACCCCGCCGCGCTCCACCACCCAGCGATGATCGGCCCCGTCGCGCCTCAGGCGGGATTCCATATCAGCCTGAAGGAGGAGGTGCTCCCAGCGCGGGCGATCGCGCTGCAGGCGGAATCGCTGGCCGCGTGTCGCCTCCTCGTGGAGACCCGCGAGCGCGTCGACATCCTCACTGCGGAAGAGACGCAATCCCTCGACGGCGGCGAAGGGATCGTCGCGGCCGACCCAGGACGGCTCCTTCGGCCAGGGCACCGGCAGGAACGCCATGCAGGCGGCCTCCTGCGAGGGGAGGGCCCGGAAGCCCAGGCGCTCGTAGTAGGCGCTCCCGATCTCGGAGAACAGCAGGGCGAGATCGTGCCCCTCGGCGCGCGCCCGGCCCGCGGCCGCCTCGACGAGCGCTTTGGCGTGGCCCCGGCCGCGCTGCGCCCGGGGCGTGAACACGGCGCCGACGCCCGCGATCCGGACCGGCCGACCCTCCAGCTCGCCCCGAAGCGAATAGAGCTTCATGCCGCTCGCGATCCGCCCGTCGCCGTCCAGCCCGACGAGGAACCGATAGTGCTCTCGGGCCCACGGCGTCCCCAGCAGCTCGCGGTTGAGCCCGATGTAGTCCTGCAGGCCCATCCCGGCGCCCCAGGCCTCGTGGCTACAGCACAGCACCTCCTCGACCTGCTCCATCGCGGCGTCGCGGATCAGCACGGCTCCCGCCTCACATCGGATAGACGAAGGTCACGTCGGCCGGTACCGCCTCGGTTCGCAGCAGGAGGGTCTTCGTCGCGTCGTCCAGACGGCCGAACTCGTCCAGCAGGCGCCTGGCACGCTCGTAGTCCCCCGTCCCCTCGATCTCCAGGAGCTCCTTCGACAGCGTCCGGATCGCCGGCTCGAAGTGCTTGGGCGACAGCGAGAACTCACCTTTCTTGACGTCCAGCAGGACGGCCCCCGCCTTCCTGAGGTAGTTGAGCTGCAGGGCGCTGGACCGCCCGTGCGTCTCCTCGACGCCGAAGCGCACCGAGCGGAGGAGCCCCGCGAGATAGGTCGCGTAGCACTCCTGCACCTCCTCGTCGGCGAACACCTCCTGGTCGCGCAGGTAGACCAGATGGCCGATGCCGATCACGTCGGCCTTGGCCTCTTCGATCGCGGCATGGCGGTCCCTGAGCGCCTTGCGGACGGTGAGATCCGAAGCGCCCGCGACGTACTGCACGCCGAGCGCGTGCGACAGCTCGTGCAGGATGACGTTGGTGACGAATGCCTCGCGCGTGACGAGCGGCCAGGCCTTCTTGTCCAGGACGATCCGGGCTATGGGGGTCAGCAGGACGTCGAACTTAGCCTCCAGGACGTTGCGGTAGATGTGCTTCTTGGCTCCCTTCTCCTGGATGATGCGCTCGTCGTTCGGGAGCGACGCGGCGACCGTCTTGATGCCGGCGTTGAAGTCACCGCCGAAGCGGACGACGTTCATGACCTCGAGGACGTTGCCCGATCCCGTCGTCGTCTTCTTGTACGCGTCGGATACCGGCAGCGCCCGCGCCATCCCGTCCAGGTGCTTCAGGTAGACGTCGAGCGAGCGGCTGCCGCGCACGTCCTTCACGAGCGCCGCCGCCTCGTAGGACGCCTTGAGTCCGAGGAGCGCGTCGTCGTACGTCTCGATCGGGCCGATGACCAGGTCGATCGGGTTGTCCTTGACCTCGAGCCAGGCTCGATCGGAGGGATAGTAGTCGCCCTTCAGCATCGCCTCGGCGCGCAGCGACAGGTAGCGCCGCAGGCTCGGGCTGTCGCTCATCGCCGCCGCTTCCTGCAGGGCGCGCGCCGCCAGGGTCAGGTCGTCCAGGTAGATCCGCTCGTACGGGATGGCGACGAGGACCCCGTCGACGCGCCGGATCACCGTGGTGCGCCGCTCGAACTCCTCCTCGAGGTCCGGGTGGGCCCGAAGGCGCCCCTCGAACTCCTCCCGCGTCATGTCCTCCGGGTAGAACCCCGCGCCGGGCAGGCGGGGACCGCCCGTCGGGGTGTCGACGAAGCGCTCCATGTTGCTGCGGATGTCGAACGGCCCGTAGTTGAGGCGCACGAAGTCGCGGTACAGGAGATCGATCGGGTCGGTCGCCTGCTCGAACGCCTGCCGGGCCTCGAGGGCCTGCCGTCCCATCTGCTTCCAGTAGATGGCGTCGATCGCCTCGACGGCGGCCACCAGTTTCTCGAGCGCCTTCCGGTCGCGCGCTCCGAGGGACTCGATGTCGGCCCGGAGTCTCACCGGCGCATACGCGCGCAGGCGGGCGCGGATGTCGTTCTCGTCGCGCGGCGCACCGGCGATAGGACCAGTCGTTGCCTGGAGAAACACGCCGAGGGCCGCCGCCGCGAGGGCCGCGAGCCGTTTCATCGGCGCCAGCCCGAGGGCAATGGCGTCAGGAGACCTCCCGAAGCGCTTTCCAGGCGAACTGAGCCCCGAAGCCGATGAGGACGAGGCCGGCCAGGGCCGAGACGACCTTCAAGGCCGGCCCGCGAGCCACCCGCCGCCCGAGGTGCAGCGCGCAGGCGAGCCCAAGGACCCAGAGAAGGCAGCCGGTCGCCAGCGAGGCGATGTAGAGAATCTCCAGCCCCATCGACGCCCGCTCACGCGCCGCCAGCGCCGCCGACAGGATCCCGAGCCAAAAGGCGATCGTCATCGGGTTGACGATGGTGATGCAGAACCCGCTTACGAAAGCCGATCGCCTGCGATCCAGAGCGGCCGACTGGGAGCCCCCGTCGGGCCCGGCCGGCGCGAGCGCCGCCCGGATGGCCTGGAACCCGAGCCATCCCATGACGACCGCCCCGGCGGAAAAGAGCGTCACCCGGGCCCATGCCTGATGGGACAGCGGATCGGCCCCCGCATAGGCCAGGAGGATGTAGATGAGGTCGGCCGCGGTGGATCCGACGCCCAGGAGGAACGCCCCCGCGAAGCCGTCCCGCAGGCCTCTGTGGATCATGGCGATGTTGACCGGTCCGATGGGCGCCGCGATCGACAGGCCCAACACGACCCCGCCCAGCAACAGACCCGATTGCGAATCCGTCATGGTGCTGCGACTTTATCAGACCTGGGTGGTCCTATCGAGGTCGCCTGGTCCGGCCGCCGGCGCGTCCCTTTGACGCCTCGAAGGAGGGGACCTATATTGCGTCCACGATGCTCCAACCTCCCGTCGATCGAGAAGCCGAGCCGATCTCGACCGTGATGGTCGGATCGACGCGCGCCGACCTGCACGAAGGCCTCCTGGACCGCTTCCTGGGCCGCCGGCGCAACTACCTGGTGGACAGCGCCTACCAGATGCGCACGGCGATCGTGGCCGTCCTGGGCATGGTCTTCCTGCTGGCCTTCTCCGCCGTGCTCTTCCACCTCGTCGGCATGGAGAACTCACTCATGAAGCAGAGCGGCGCGCGGAGCGGCGATGCGCGCACCGTGCTCTACCTGGTCGCCGCGGGGATCATCTTCGTCGCCGCCGTGTTCGTCATCGAGATTCTCGAGACCCACAAGACCGCCGGCGTCGTGCTCAAGGTGGCGCGGGGCCTCAAGGACCTGGAGCAGGGCATGTGGGGCACGAGGGTGACGCTGCGCAGGAACGACAACTTCAAAGAGCTCGAGGAGGGCTTCAATGCCGCCGCCCGGACCCTGCGCGACCGGGTCGAGGACGACCTGAACGCCTTCCAGGGCCTCGAAGGCCAGCTGCGGCTGATCGCCCGGGAGTTCGAGGGCGGCAACTCCGAGGGTTGCCTCGTGCTGCTGCGGCAGGTGCTGGGTGAGGTCCAGACGCTGCGCGAGTGCCGGCGCAACCTCCTGAGATCCCCCGCGCTTCCGGCGAAGCCGGGCAGAATCTAGTTGACGGAAGCGCCCCCCAGCCCTACAATTCTCCGCGTCGAAGGTCGCTTTTTGGAGTTGCACGAGGATCCGTTCCGCCACATCCACAGGAGATCGCATCCTGTGGTTTTTTTTTGCGCTCGAAGGAGGGACAGTCAGTGCCTACCGGAAAAGTGAAGTGGTTCAACAACAGCAAGGGGTATGGCTTCATCAGCCAGGAGGACGGGACGGACATCTTCGTGCACTTCTCCGCCATCCAGGGCGAGGGCTACAAGACTCTCGACGAAGGTCAGGCGGTGCAGTTCGAGATCACCCAGGGTGCGAAGGGGCTCCAGGCGGCCAACGTCACGAAAGTCTGAGATCCGGGTCCAGGCGACCATGCGACCCCCGGGGTGGGTGCTCCGGGGGTTTTCGTTTAACATCGCTCGCCATGCGAGCCTGCCTCACCGGGCGGAACCTCCGCCTCGGCCTGCTCCTGGCGCTGTCCTCCTCGGCCCTCGCCTGCGGGGCTTCCTCGGTCTCCGGCCGCCTCGAAGAGGCCCGGGCCCTGCGTGAGCGCGGCCGCACCGCCGAAGCGGCGGCGATCCTCGGTGGTCTCGCCCGGCGCCGGCCGGAGGACGCCACGATCCTCCACGAGCTGGCGCGCGCCCTGCACGAAACGGACAAGGACGAGGAGGCGCTTCGGAACGTGGAGGCTGCGCTGGGGGCCGATCCGACGCTCCTTCAGGCGCGCGTGCTGCGGGGGACGATCCTGGGTGCGCTCGGGCGCGACGAGGAAGGGCTGGCGGAGCTGCGCAAGGTGGTCGCGGCCGATCCCAAGCTCCTCGGCGTGCACCGGGCCATGGGGGTCATCCACGCGCGTGCCGGCCGGAACGGGCCGGCCGTCAACCAGTTCGAGAAGGAGCTGAGCCTGAATCCGGAGGACCCCGAGGTCCTCGTCGACCTGGGCGCGTTCTACCTCCAGACCGGCCAGATCGAGCAGGCCGACGACCGGCTGCGCCGGGCCGTCGCCCACAACCCGGGGTCGGTGCGGGCGCACCGGTACCTCGCGGAGGTCTACTTCAAGCAGGCGCGTCGCGGGGAGGGGCTGGAGGAGCAGCGACGGGCCGTGGCGCTGGCGCCCGACGACGTGGACCTCCTCGTGACGCACGCCCGGGCCCTGAACGGTTACGGCCATCCCGACGAGGCGCTGGCCGTCCTGCGCGCCGCTCTCGATCGCGGGCTTCAGGACGCAAGGCTGCACGTGCAGCTCGGACTGCAGCTCGGCGACGCTCTCGACTACCAGGGCTCGATCGAGGCGCTGCGCCGGGCCGTGGCGCTCGATCCCGATCTCCCGGAGGCGCGCCTCGAGCTGGCGAAGACCTGCCTCTATCTGGGCCGGCGCGACGAGGCGCGTCCCGAGCTCGAGGCGGCGCGGCGGCTGGCGCCGACCGATCCGTACGCGCATTTCTACCTCGGCACGATGCTGGCCGACGACGGCAAGTACGAGGAGGCGATCGACCTGTTCCGCCGCTCCCTGGAGCTCGATCCCCTCAATCCGAAGGCCCACTATGCGCTCGGGCAGGCGCTCCTGCGCGCCGGCCGGCACGAGGAGGCCCTCGCCGAACTCGCGGCCCACGCCGCCATCCTCAAGAGGCTTCGTGAAAAACAGTCAGGCATGGCGACCATGGAGTGAGCCCCGCCGCGCGGGCGCCGTCGCCTGCGCCTGCGTGGCGGCGGGCTGGATGGTCCTCGCCGCACCGGCGATGCCGGCGCGTGCGGGCGATCCCGCCGGCACCGCGCCGAGGGAGGGCGTCCGGTTCGCCGACGTCGCCCGCGAGGCCGGCCTCCTGCTCCAGAACGCCAGCGGTAGTCCGGACAAGCCGACCATCAACGAGACGGTCGGGAATGGCGCCTGCCTGCACGACGTGGACGGAGACGGCTTCCTCGACATCTTCCTGCCCAACGGCCGCACCGCTCCGCCAGGGCTCCGGCAGCCGCCGCCCCATTCCGGTCTCTACCGGGCCCGGGGGGACGGCACCTATGAGGAGATCTCCGAGCGGTCGGGAGTGGCCTCCCCCGGATACTGGGCCCAGGGGTGCGCGTTCGCCGACTACGACGGCGACGGGCGCGTGGATCTGTTCATGACGGGATTCGGCCGGTACATCCTGTACCGGAACCTGGGCCAGCTGAGGTTCCAGGACGTGACGGCGGCGGCCGGGCTCTCGGGCGGGCGCGGCTGGAGCACCGGCGCCGCGTTCGCCGATTACGACGGCGACGGCCGGCTCGACCTCTACGTGTCGCACTACGTCGACTATGACCAGAACAGCCCGCCTCTGCCGCCACCAGGCAGCGGCGCCAACTGCATGTACCGCGGCAAGCCGGTGATGTGCGGTCCGCGCGGCCTCAAGCCGCAGATTGGACGCCTGTTCCGAAACACGGGGCCCCGCTTCAGCGACGTGACGGCCGCCGCGGGACTGTCGACGACGCCGGAGCGCTACGGGCTGGGCGCCGTCTGGAGCGACTTCGACCTGGACGGGGATCTCGACCTGTACGTCGCCACCGACTCGACCGGCAACTACCTGTACCGGAACGACGGCCGGGGCCGGTTCACCGAGGTCGGCGCGATCTCCGGCACGGCGTTCAGCGAGGATGGGCGGGCGCAGGCCTCGATGGGCGTCGACTCGGGGGATTACGACGGCGACGGCCTGTTCGACCTGGTGGTGACGAACTTCTCCAACGACTACTCCACCCTGTTCCACAACCAGGGCGGGCTGCAGTTCCAGGACGTCTCGCTGACCTCGGGCTTCGGCCCGCCGACGCTCCCGACGCTCGGCTGGGGGGTGGCCTTCCTCGATTACGACAACGACGGCCGCCTCGACATCTTCAAGGCCAACGGACACGTCTACCCCGGAATCGACGCGCACAAGCTGGGGACCACGTTCCGGCAGAGCAACCAGCTGTTCCACAACGAAGGGAGCGGCCGGCTCGAGGAGGTGGGACGATCCTCGGGGCCGGCGTTCGCGCAGCAGCGCAGCGCCCGCGGCGCGGCCGCGGGCGATCTCGACAACGACGGCGACATCGACATCGTGGTCAACAACATGGACGAGGCGCCGAGCCTGCTGCGCAACGAGGGCGGCAACCGGAATCACTGGATCGGATTCCGTCTCAGCGGCTCGGGGACGAACCGCTTCGGCGTCGGAGCCCGAGTCACGGTCACGTCCGGGGTCCTGCGCCAGATCCGCGAGGCGCACGCCGGGTCGTCCCACAACTCGTCGCAGGACCCCCGCCTGATCTTCGGGCTCGGCGCGGCGGCCGATGCGGTCCAGGCCGAGATCGTCTGGCCCGGAGGCGGCCGGCAGTCGCTCACCAACCTGGTGGTCGATCGCTACCACACGATCCAGGAGCCAAAGGGGCCGCCCTGAGGCTGGCGCCGGACGGGCGCGGCCCCTGCTTGCTGAGTTGCGGAGCCAGCTCCAGGGCGAGGTAGGCGGCCACCAGGTCCTGGCTCGCTTCGTAGAGGTGCACCGAATCGAAGAAGTGGTCCTCGCGCGGACGCAGCGCCTTCCGGCTCCACGTCTCCAGGTCGACGACCTGGAGGCTGCGCTTCGTGCCAAGGGCGCGCAAAGCTTCGTTGTATACCCCGGCCATCCGCGCCAGGACGTAAGGGTTGTCGGTGAAGGTCGGCAGGTGGCCGACCTCGAGAGCGCGGGGGCTCGGCGGCTCGTCCGTGGCATAGAGCCCTGGAAGAGTCAGCAGGACGACCCGGCTGCCGGCCGACTGCAGCGCCTCGACGATCTGCTCGATGTCGCCCAGGAACGAGGGCGTGTAGTCGTCGAGCGCCCGGATCTCGGGCGCCTGCGGGTCCGGGCGCCGGGGACGTTCGTAGTCCTGGAGCGCCTGCCTCCCAGGGTGGCCGACCAGTCGGGTGGCACGACTATAGGCGAGACCGGCGAGCCGGGCGCTGTAAAGGTATCTTCGCGCGCCCGAGGCGTCGTCGAGGAAGCTCTCGCCGTAGAGTGCGTTCCAGCCGAGGTAGATGGTCGCCAGGTCCGGCCGCAGCGCGAGGAAATCGTCCATGCGCTGGAGCACGTTCCCTGGCCCGTACCCTTCCACCCCTGCGTTGATCACCTCGGCCTCGACCCCGAAACGCCGCAGCTCCCGCTCCAAGGCACGCGGGTAGCCGTACGGGGGGAGCAGCGTCCCGAAGGTGCACGAATCGCCGATGGCGAGGATCCGGAAGCGTGTGTGGTCCCGATCGATCTCGGGGCCCCTGTAGCCTTGGCTGTTGATCCGCACCACGATGTCCTGCGGCCGGACCCCGAGACGCGGGGCCCGTTCGCGCAGGTACCGGACCGCCAGGATCCGGCCTTCCCTCTCCTTGGCGTCGAGGACCTGCTGCAGCGTCAGAGTCGATCCGGCACGCAGCTTCCACTGGCCGGGCCGGCGCGCGTCGGCGATCTCGTACGGATTGAGCCCCAGGGCCCGTCCCGCGGCCTCGACGTCGATCGCTGCGCCCGCCGATCCCGCCGTGCGCGCTGGCGAGCCGCGCCCTCGCACTGCGAGGACCAACCGGGATCCGCCCTCGAACACGGCGCCCAGGAACAGCACGTACAGGGCGACGAACGCCGCCTTCCTACCGCGGCCCACCTCCCCGTCCCGGCCCGGCATCCTCCCTCCCGTCAGCCTCGACCTGCGGGCGCCATGACGTTCGCTGAGCGCCCGGCAGGACCTCCGCCCGACGTCAATATATGAGTTGGTTCCGAAGCGCGCACGCCTGGTTGGTCAGGCTGGAAAGGACGGTGAGAACTCTAGGGGCTGGGGCGATCGGCGGGCGTCGGGGCGGGCCGCTTCGGCTTGGCGGCGGGAGTGGCAGCGACCTTGGGCCGTGGGGCCGGCGCCAGGTTCGGGGGCACGGGATCGCCGCCGGGACCCCGCTTCACCTCGGGGTGGACGGAGAAATAGTAGTCGATGACCCACTGCGGCACGTAAGCCCTGTCCTTGTTGTCCGCCGTGTGACGGATCATGGACTCGAACTTGCCGTCCCCGTCGGCGTCCATGATGCTGAATTCGAAGGGCGGCTTGCCGTCCTCGTCGATCTCGGCCCCGAAGACCTTCCCCTCGATCTCGTACGTCATGAAGAAGGTACCGTCGGCCTTGCGGTACCCCTTGTTGATCGTCTCCTTGCCGGCGATCTGTGGCGTCCTGTCGGTCACGTTGATCGCTTCCTTTGCGGAGGTGACGATGTTGGGGAACCTCCACCCGGCGGGGTTGATCTTGATCTCGGCCCCGGCGCGATCGACGGTCAGGAGGAACACACCGAGCGAGCCGATCAACAGGGTCAGCAGTCGAGCAGGCCTCATGACTCCACGACTCCAGGCGATGGGATCGCCTCAGCCTCCGGCTCACGGATTATAGAGCGCGCGGCGGCCGCGGACCAGCATCCGCCCGGATGGCCCGTCACGGGCATTCGACGAGGATGTCCTGTCCGTCGATGCGGACCGGGTAGCAGGCGACGCTGAGCGCCGGATTGGTGGCGCAGCGGCCGTTGGTGACGTCGAACTGGAACGCGTGCCAGGGGCAGGTGACGATCCCGCCCTCGAGGCTCCCTTCGCCGAGAGGGCCTCCCCTATGGGCGCAGGTGTTGGCGGTGGCCCAGACCTGGCCATCGACGTTGTAGAGCGCCACCTGGGTGCCTTTGACGTCGACGCTGAGCGCCTGACCCGGCTTCAAATCCGCGAGGCTACCGACCCGGACGAGTTCCGCCATGCCGCCTCCTCCTCTGGTGTCCCCATCGTCGAGGAACCCGGCGAGTGTAACACCGAGCGGCCGCGGCTCCCGAGGTGGCGATCACCCGTTCCGCGGCTCCCTCGGCGTTGACCCGGGCCGGGAGCGCCGCTTATACTCCACGCCCCGCGCGCGGGCCGGCCTCCCCGGGCGGCCCGGCACGCGGGGAAGATTGCACGTGCCACGAGCCGGATTTCGACTCCGCCTTCCCGTTCTTCTCGCCGCGGGGATCCTGGGCGCTCTCGCCGTCGCGGGGTGCCGCGCCGGCCCGTCTCCACGAGCGGCCGCCATCGGTCCCGACGAAGGCGAGCATCACCCGATGGTCGGCCGGATGATGCCCGATGTCATCGGCGAAGTTCCGGGTGGCGGCTGGGTGCGACTCCGGAGTCTCGAGGGCAAGCCCGTCACCCTGGTCCTCTTCCGCCCGGGCGCGCCCTATGCCCGCGAGCTGGTCGTGGCGCTGGGCCGGTTGCGCCACGAGCCGGCCTTCTCGGAGGCCGTCTTCCTGGGGGTGTCGATCGACAGCCCGGAGAACACCGAGCGGTTCATCGCCATGACCGGTGACGCGCTGCCGACGCTCAGGGACCCCGGACCGATCGCCAAGGCCTTCGGCGTCGAGGACACGGCGCTCGTCCTCATCGATCCGCGCCGGTTCGTCCGCTACCGGCTGGACGGGTTCGCCGGCCCCCAGTTCCGGGAGCGGCTCGACGCGGCGATCCAGGCGGTCCGCCGCCTGCCGTCGCTGGATGCACTGGCGGCACGGGAGGTCAAACTCCAGTACACGAAGGACCCGCGGGCTCCCCTGTTCACCGCCAAGGATCTCGACGGCAGGATGGTCGATCTGGCCGCACTGCGCGGCCACGTCGTGGCGGTCCAGTTCTTCGATCAGGACTCTCCCGAGTGCCGGCAGGACCTGCCGCGCCTCGTCCCCGTCCTCAGGGAGCTGCGCTCCGTGGGCGTGGCTGCTATCGGCATCACCTCCCGGGACGCCGACGGCGGCCTGCGACGTTACCTGCAGGAGCATGGGATCGACTATCCGGTCGTCATCGATGCCGATCGCTCCATCTTCCGGCGCTACGGATCGACCCGCACCCCCGACCTGTTCCTCATCGACGGACTCGGGTTCGTCCGCTTCCGCGAGGCAGGGGAACGCACCGACCGCGCCGAACGGACCCGCATCCAGGTGGAGATGGCCCTCGGCCGCGAGACCTCCGCGGCCCAGGCCGCCTCGCTTCAGGACGGGGGGGAGACCTTCAAGTCGGGCGTGGCGCACGTGGGGGCCGACGCGTGCCGCGACTGCCACCGTAAGGAGTACGACCAGTGGATCCGGACGCCGCACGCGGCGGCCTATGCGCTCATCCTGCGCGACGGCCGCGGCGCCGACCCGTCCTGCACCGCCTGCCACACGACGGGATCCGGCCTGCCGGGCGGGTTCGGGGACACGAGCGCCACGGTCTCCCTCACCGGGGTCCAGTGCGAGGTCTGCCACGGGCCCGGCGAGGACCATGTCGCGGCGCCGGCCGCCCTGAAGCGGGAGACGATCTACGGGATCACCCGCCAATGCTCGTCCTGTACCATCCCGAAGGTCTGCACCACCTGCCACGACGCCAAGAACGATCCCGACTTCGAGTTCGAGTCCGCGCTCGCCAAGGTGACACATTGATGAACCCCCGCCGGGAATCCTCCTTCGCGGCCATCTCGTGTATCGTGGCCTTGGCCTGCGCCCCGCTGGCGTGCCGCGTGGAGCGCCCGGGAGACACCGTGGATCTCATCCTCACGAACGGCCGGATCGTGACCCTCGATCCCGGACACCCCGAAGCGCAGGCGATCGCCATCCGGGGGGACAGGATCGCGGCCGTTGGCGACGACGCGACGATCCGGGGTCTGGCCGGCGCCGCGACGCGGCGCATCGACCTGAAGGGAGGCACCGTCCTTCCGGGGCTCATCGACGCCCATGGTCACGTCGCCAGCCTGGGCGAGCGGCTGGCGAGCCTGGACCTGCGTGGGATCGGAAGCGTCGAGGAGGTGGCGGCCCGGGTCCGCCAGCGCGCCGGCGAGCCCCTTCCCGCGGGCGCCTGGATCACGGGCGGCGGCTGGGATCAGAACCTCTGGCCGGGCGAGCAGTTCCCCGATCACCGCAGGCTCACCGAGGCGTCTCCCGACCGTCCCGTCCTGCTCCGGAGGGTCGACGGCCACGCCAGCTGGGCCAACCGGAGCGCCCTCCTGGCCGCGGGGATCGCGCGCGGCACCCCCGACCCCGAAGGGGGCCGCATCGTGCGCGACGCTCGCGGCGAGCCGACCGGCGTGCTCGTGGACAACGCCATGCTCCTCGCCGAGAAGGCCCAGCCGAAGCCCGACCGGGAGCAGATCAAAGCCTGGATACGACTCGCGCTCGATCGCTGCGCCAGGGCCGGCCTGACCGAGGTGCACGATGCCGGCGTCTCCCGGGAGCAGGTCGCCGCCTACCGCGAGCTGGCGGAGGAAGGGCCATTGCCGTTGCGCGTCTATCTCATGTGGGACGGCACGACCTCCGACCCGATCGAGCCGATGGTGGAGCAGGAGCCCTTCGTCGGATACCGCGGCCGGCTGACGCTGCGTGCGGTCAAGCTGATGGTGGACGGAGCCATGGGTTCGCGCGGCGCCGTCTTCTTCGACGACTACGCCGACGCGCCCGGCGCGAAGGGCCTGTTCGTGACCGCTCCGGAGGAGATCGAGAGACGCACGATCCTGGCGCTGCGACGGGGCTACCAGGTCTGCACGCACGCCATCGGCGATCGCGGCATCCACGAGGTCCTGCAGGCCTACGAGCGGGCCCTCGCGGCTGTGCCGGTGCGCGATCCACGACTGCGCATCGAGCACCTGCAGGCGGTGGCGCGGGAGGACCTGCCCTCGCTCCAACGCCTCGGCGTGATCGCCTCGATGCAGCCCAGCCACGCCACGAGCGACATGTACTGGGCGGAGGAACGGATCGGCGCCCTGCGCGGGCGCGGGCTGTACGCCTGGCGGTGGGTGCTCGACCTTGGCATCCCGGTCGCCGCGGGCTCCGACTTCCCTGTCGATCCCGAGCAGCCCCTCGTCGGCCTCCATTCCGCCGTCACCCGCCAGGACCTCAAGAACTGGCCCGACGGCGGATGGCACCCGGAGCAGAAGATGACCCTCAAGGAGGCGATCGCGGCCTACACCGCGGGGGCGGCCTACGCCGCCTTCGAGGAGCATGACAAGGGACGGATCGCTCAGGGGATGTGGGCCGACCTGACGATCCTGGCGGAGGACCTGCAGGCGGTGCCGCCCGAGCGGATTCCCACGGTCGAGGTGCGCGCCACTATCGTCGGCGGGTTGCCGACCCGAGGATTCTGAGGACGGCCGCCGAACTGTCGAGCGACGGCACGACCTCGAACGCGCCGGCCCGCCGGAGCGCCCGCACCCCGTAGCTGGTCGCCACTCCCAGTGTCCTGAGCCCCGCGGCTCGCGCCGCCGCGATGCCGCCCGGAGAGTCCTCGACGGCGATGCAGGCGGGGCCGGGGGCGAGACTCAGCCTGCGAAGCGCCAGCCGGTAGCCTTCGGGGCTGGGCTTGCAGCGGCGTACGTCCTCGGCGGCGACGATCGTCTCGAAGCAGCCGAGGAGGCCGGCTTTCCGCAGGGCGCCGACGATCTCCACGCGCG
>DASRJX010000144.1:0-31215 GCA_035649235.1 Candidatus Cryosericum sp. | reverse complement strand
CGGCCGACGCGTCGGGGAACTCGAGGAACGCCACGGCGACCGTCGTCGTGCCGCGCAAGAGGGGCGGTTCCGGCGCCGCGTCGCCGCCCTAGCGTCCCGTCCCGCCTCATGGCGCGTCTCGGGCCCGCCGAGCCGTGCGCGCGCAATCTGACCGCGGCTATACTGTGCGCAATTGCTGGGTGCGATGCGCCAGCGACCGAACGCTCGAGCCAGCCTGGTCCTCCTGCTGACGGGCGCCGGAGCGCTGTCGCTGCTCATCGAACTGGCCGCATGGGGCGCATCGGTTGAGGAGCGGCCCAATGAAGGCCAGCCGCTGGAGGACATTCCTCTCAGGCCATCGTCGTTCAGCCGATCGGTTTCCAGGGAGGCTCCCCTTGACATTCGACAGGAAGGGTGTATGCTCCTGTCGAACGTCTAGGAGAAGACATGGCCGAATCGAAGACGGATCTCCTGCAGGGCACGCTCGACATGCTGATTCTCAGGACGCTCCAGCAGGGACCGCTGCACGGCTTCGGCGTCTCGATGCGGCTGCAGCAGGTGTCGGGCGACGTGCTGCGCGTCACCCAGGGATCACTCTACCCGGCGCTGCACCGGCTGGAGCGCCGCGGCCTCATCCAGGCGGCCTGGGGGGATTCGGAGAACAACCGTCGCGCCAAGTTCTACACCTTGACGCGCTCGGGTCGCCGGCGGCTGGAGGCCGAGACCGAGAACTGGGAGCGGCTCGCCGAGGCGGTCAACCGCGTCCTGCGGCCGGCCTGAGCGATGGACCGGCTTGCGAACTTCCTCGCGCCGTTCCGCCGCCGAAGACTCGAGTCCGAGCTCGACGCGGAGCTGCGGTTCCACCTGCAGGCGCAGATCGAGACGCATCTCCGCGCCGGCCTCACGCCCGAGGAGGCGCGCAGGATGGCGCTGTGCGATCTCGGCGGGATGGAGGCGGTCAAGGAGGCCTGCCGCGACGAGCGGCGCGGGGCGTTCGTCGCGACGCTCTGGCAGGACGTGCGCTACGCGGCGCGCCTCGCGCGGCGCAGCCCCGCTTTCACCCTCTCCGCCCTGGCGACCTTGGCCATCGGACTGGGCGCCGGCACCACCCTGTTCTGCCTGACCGACGCCGCCCTCCTGAAGCCGCTGCCGTATCCCGACCCGTCGCGGCTGGTGCGGATCTGGGACACGAACCGGGAGCAGTCGATCCCGCGCATCGGCGTGACGACCGGGAACGTCGCCGACTGGCGCCGGAGCAACCGGACGCTTTCGCATCTCGCGGCCTGGTACGTGATGGGCCGCACCCTGCGGACGGACGACGACGCCGTCGTGGTCCTGACTGCCATGGTGAGCGCCGATTTTTTCCCGTTGTTCGCCACCCCCGCCGCGCTCGGCCGCACCTTCACTCCCGAGGAGACCGACCGCGCCCTGTTCAACAGCGCCGCGGCGCCGATCGGAGCCGATCCGGTGGTCGTCATCAGCGATCGCCTGTGGCGGAATCGATTCCAGGGCGACGCGGACATCCTGGGGCGGAGCCTCTCGCTCGAGCGGCAGCCGTTCCGGGTCGTCGGCGTGATGCCGGGCCACTTCGAAATGCCCGCCGAGAACGTCGATCTCTGGATCCCGTGGAGTCTCGTGGGCGACCAGCCACGGGACCAGCACTACGCGAATGGGGCAGCGCGCCTGAAGCCCGGGATCTCTCTCGAGGAGGCCCAGGGCGACCTCGACGCCGTCGCGGCCGTCCTGGAACAGGAGCACCCCCAGACCAACCGCGGCTGGCGCGCGGCGCTCGTTCCCCTGCAAGAGGAGATCGCCGGCGGCGCGCGCCCCGTCCTGGTCGTGCTCCTCGCGGGGGTGGGGCTCCTGCTGCTGGTCGGCTGCGCGAATCTCGCCGGCCTTCAGCTGGTGCGCGTCGCAGCGCGCCGGCGCGAAGACTCGCTGCGGCGGGCGCTGGGCGCCTCGCGCGCGCGCCTCGTACGCCAGCATTTGACCGAGAGCGGGCTTCTGACCCTCGCCGGCGGCGCCATCGGGCTGCTGCTCGCCGACCTGGCGCTCGGCGCCGTCCGGATCTGGGGAGCGGAGAGCATCCCTCGTCTGTCGGAGGCGGCGCTCGACGCGCGGGCGGCGGGATTCGCGGCTCTCGGCGCGACGCTCGCCTGGCTGGCGCTCGGTGCGGCCCCGGCGCTGGCGGGCGCGAGCGCCGGCCCCGCGGTCCTGATGCGCGAATCGGCGCGCGCCACCGCCGGACCGGGGACGCGGCGCTGGCGGGCCGTGTTTTCGTCGGGGCAGGTGGCGGTCGCCTTCGTGCTTCTCGTCGGCGCCGGGCTCCTGGCGCGGAGCTACCTGCGCCTCGCCTCTGTCGATCCCGGGTTTGCTCCCGACCGCGTGCTGGTCCTGCCGATCTTCCTCGACACCCGGCAGTACAACTCCGGCGCGAAGACCCGCGGCTACTACGGCGAGCTGGAGCGGCGCCTCGCGGCGCTGCCGGGGGTCGAGGCGGTGGGCGGGGCGACCGCCCTGCCGACGAGCCCCCTGGGGCCGGATTTCGAGCGCCCGGTGTGGGATGACGCTAAGACGCGTGAGACGGCGAACGTCCGCCAGGCGGACGTCCGCGTGGCGACCACGGGCTACTTCGACACGCTGGGGATCGCCGTCACGCGCGGCCGAGGGTTCACGGCCCAGGACGCCCCGGATTCACCCCGGGTCGTGATGATCAACGAGAGCCTGGCGCGCCAGGTGTGGCAGGGCCGGGATCCTGTGGGCCGCCTGCTGAGGATCGACTACAGCACGGCGGGCACCTACGCCTACGAAGTCGTCGGCGTCGTCGGCGATGTCCGATTCCGCGGGCTGCGCAGCGACCCACGCCCGGAGATCTACCTGCCCCACGCCCTGGCCCCGTACCTGGTGATGAACTTCGCGGTGCGGACGAAGGGGGAGCCCGAGGCGCTGATCCCGGCCGTCCGACAGGCTCTCCGGGACGTCGATCCGCTGCAGCCGGCGCACAGCATCACGCCGCTCCGGGACCTCGTCGGCGCTACGGTGAAGCGGGACCGCTTCGCGATGAACGTGGTGCTCGCCTTCGCCGTGACCGCGCTGATCCTGGCCGTCGTCGGACTGTACGGCGTACTCTCCTACAGCGTCCGGCAGCGCACCCGGGAGATCGGCGTGCGCCTGGCGATCGGCGCGCAGCGCCGGCACGTCTTCAGCGCGATCCTCACGGAAGGGGCGCGCATCGTCCTGCCGGGAATGGCTCTCGGCTTCGCCGCGGCCCTGGTCCTCGCGCGATCGCTCGGCGGCCTGCTGTACGGCGTCGGATCCCGCGACCCGTCGACCCTCGGCGCCGTCGCCATCCTGCTGGCCATCACCGCCCTCGTGGCCACGGTCCTGGCCGCCCGTCGCGCGGCCCTCATCGATCCGATCGTCGCCCTGCGGCACGAATAGTCAACCAGGCAGAAGTTGGCCCGCACGAGGGACCGTTCAAGGAGTCGTGTGATCGCCGGCGCTGAGCACCTTGAGGCGCACGCGAGTTGTGCCGCGGCCCAGGAATCGCAGCTCCCGCGCGGCCGCCTGGGAGAGGTCGATCACCCGGCCTTCAACGTAGGGACCACGGTCGTTGATGCGCACCACGACCGATCGCCCGTTCTCGAGGTTCGTGACCTCGACCCGGGTGCCGAACGGCAGGGTCCGGTGCGCCGCGGTCAGCGCGTGCATGTCGAAGCGCTCGCCGTTTGCGGTGCGCCGGCCCTGGTGCGCGCCCGCATAGTAGGAGGCCATTCCCACCTCGGAGTCAGCGTGACCGGGGCTGGGACGCGTGCTGGCGCAGTCCGCCGCAGCCGCGAGTGACACGGCGGCGACGGCGGTCCGGACCCACGCGTTGACCGAGGAGGGGTCCATGCCCACCGACTCTACACGACCCGGGTTCGTCCGCGTCACCGACGCGCGGGGGCCGGGAGGCCCGACCCGGCTGGCCCTCATCGGGCGTCTACGGGGTCCTTCGGAACGGATGGGCTTCCGTGTTGAAGACAATCCGGTCCAGGTCCAGCGTCTCGTCGGGAGCGAAGAGGAGGTAGAGGTACTTGAGGGTCTCGGCCAGGTAGTAGCTGGGCATCAGGTCGCCCTTCTCTCCGGTCACGACATCCTTGAGGACGGTCGTGCCGGCGTCGGTCCGGCAGCGCTCGCGGAGCGCCTCGAAGAAGGTCCGGCCCATCTCGAGGTATTGCGGATCCCTTGTGACACGATGGAGCAGGAACGCCGATTCCACGATCTCGGGCCGCAATGGGTAGCCGGCGTCGAGAACCCGCATGGTCCGGTAATCGACGATCTCGGGCTCCACGCCATGGAGCCTCCACATCCGGTAACTCGAAGCCTGGAGACGCTCCGCCCTGCGGAGATCCCCGCCGAGCGCCAGGACTCCGGGGAGGAAGGCGTGGAGCGCCCCGAACTCGCTCGCCGTGCGTTGTCCCGTCACCCGGTCGACCACCCCGTACCAGAGACCCGAGGGTGTCTCGTCGGCGAGATACCGGCCGAGCGCGCGACGTGCCTGCTTCCACATCTTGCCGCATTCGCGGTCCTCGAACAGAAGGGAGCACTTGAGCAGGTACTCGTAATACGAGTCGATCCCTCCGCCGACGTGGCTGGCGCTGCTCGTCCACTCGCCCGTCTCCACGTCGATCTCGTCGGCCACGAGCCCGATCGCCGAGCGGCGGCGGTGGAGCTCGACGAGAGCCCTCCTGGCCTTGTCGTGGTAAATCTGCTTCTTCGTGAGCCGCGCGAGGGTGCCAAACTCGAGAAGGAGGGTGCCGATCTCGGCGGGGTTCGTGCGGGTGCCACGCACCGCCCCGGACTTCAGGTTGACGAACATGTAAGGCATGCCCGTCGGGGAGTCGAAAGCGGGGAGAAGGCGCGTCCCCAAGTCGTCCGCCAGGCGAAGTAGCCCCTCGTCGCCCGTCATTTCGTAGGCCGACAGAAGTCCCCCGAGGAGCCGGATCGTGATCTCGAAGTTCTTGACCATGATGTCCCGATCGAACGAGAGCCTCTCCAGGATGAGCGCCTTCGTTTTCTCCGCCTCTCGATCAAGTCCCATCAGGAGCATCGTGTCCAGGGCGTCCACGGGTGTGATGAGGAGGCTCTCGCCGTGCCAGTCGTGAGGGGCCTTGCTGACCGGCCTGAGCTCGTCATGGCCCCAGGCGTAATCCTCGTAGGCCTTCCAGCAGCGGAGGAACTCGGACCGGACCGCTTCCGCCAGCCGGGCACGATCCGGCGCGCCGGCGGCGGGAGGCGCGCCGCCGGCCGCAGCGAGGGTGCCTGCCGGGAGCAGCACGGCGACCAAGATCACGAAACCGGTGCGGATCATGGAACCCCCGGTCGAAGAATACGTCCGCCGGCTGCGGCGGCCAAGCGCCAGGATATCTCGCCGGACATCCCTGTGATAGGGACGACGTGGTTCGAACATCAGCGTCGTTCCAAGGAGTCGACGTACCATGGTTACTGCTACACGGGATATGACATGGCACCGATGGTGCTCGCGGCCCCCGGCCTGTGGAGCCTCATGCGAGCAGGCTATACTCGAGCAGCGTCGTCCGCGGAGCGCAGGAGACAGGAGTCATGGTGAGAACCCGCCGGTGGTCCATCATTCTGCTGATCATCATCGCGGCGGGAGCGCCCGGATGGACGGGCGCTGCCGAGAAGACCAAGGTCGGCGTGACATTCGCGCTGGCCGAGCAGAGGTTCGTGGACAGTTTCGACGCCCAGGTCGTTCGACCCCGACTGGAACGAAACGCGGCGAAGAAGCTGGCGGGGATCCTCGGTGGACTGAGCTTCGTCTCCTTCACGACGGAGGCGGGGGCGCCGTACCAGCTGGAGTTCCGCCTGGCCGCCCAGGACCCGCGCGCCGCGGGCCCTCGCAAGGCGGTCGGAATCCGCGCGTCGCTGGCCGGGCCCGATGGGGGCGGGCCGGTGTACATCCCGTTCCGCGGCCCGGAGGATTACTTCGCGAGGATCCCCGGCGAGACGGAGCTCATCGAGCAGGTGGCGCTCGCCATCACGGACGAGCTGGCGGAAAAGATCGGCCGCCAGCTGCTGAGCCATGTGCCGATCGCGGCGGAGGCGACGATCTGGAGGGATCCGCTCGGGTGGATCCTGCCGTACAAGGAGGACGAGATTTGCATGGACAGAGAGAGCGTCGTGGTCGTCCGCCACGCATTCCCGACACCCGCGGGGCCGGTGACGAGGGAATTCCGGGGCAAGGCTATCGGTGTGTTCACGAACGCGACCACGGCCGGGGACGTGGACAGCGTGGGCCGCATCTTCACGCGCGCCGAGGTGCCTCAGCAGGACATCGACTGGCTTCAGGCGCCGCAAGGGCGCGCCGTCGAGGTGAAGCAGGTCTTCGTGAGCGAGTACAGACCCATCGACACGGGTTGCCCGATTGCGACCGTGCCGCCCGAGTCCGTGCTGGCTGGGTTCATGCTGTCCCCGGCGATGGGGGAGGGCGGCGAGGTGGCGCAGATGACGGCGGTCGAAGCCGCGACACTTCGGAAGGAGGGCCAGTGGGGTGCCGCGCGCAAGAAGCTGCGCGCCGCTCTGGCGCGCTGTCCCGAGGGCCTTGCGGGCTTGGGTTGCCGGTTGGTGAACAACTACGGACTCGGCTACCTCGAGCAGGAACAGGGGGCCGCGGACGTGCGCAGACGCGCTTCGCGATACGAGGCGGCGGCGGGGTTCTATCGGCGGGTGCTCGCCGAGGCGCCCGGCCACGGCGCCACGGTGGACAACATGGTGCTCGTCTGCCGGGCGATCGGACGGACCGACGAGGCCGAGCAAGTCCTGATGAAGGCGATCGATGAGGACACCGAGCCGGCCGGCCGCTTCGCGACGCAGCTCGGCGATCTCCGCGGACAGCGGAGGGACTGGGGCGCCGCGCTCGACGCGTACCGCGTCGGGCTAGAGAAGAACCCCGTTGCGGAGACCCCCAGGCGGAGGATCATCGAGACACACGCCCACCTGGGCCCCCAACGGGACAGCGAGCTCATGCGATGGCTCGAGCGATGGGAGGAGGAAAGTCCCGAAGCCGCGCGCTACGGTTACGCTTCGATTCTCGCACGGGGCGGTGCTGGAGAATCGCTCGAAGAACCGCTTGTCCGCTGGGTGGCACTGCTTGCCAGGCGGGGGATCCTCTCGCCCTCGAGCCTGGGAGAGATCGGAAGCGCCGGGTCCTCCGATGCGGTGAAGGCTCTTTCGGCCTATCTGGAGCACCCGATGGCACCGCCCACCGGAGACTCCTGGTGGATGAAAACCCCGCGGCGACGCGACGTGATCGGCCAGGTGGCGCTTTCGCTCGGCGCGCAATGGCAGTCGCGCGCGGAAGCGGATAAGGCCGAGGGGCTCTGGCGGGCTGGACTCGAGATCGCCCCGCCGTACGCGACCTATGTGCAGGGCGTCCTCCGCCTTTCGCGCTGCGTCCGCGTGGATCTGGAGCGCGCTCTGGCGGGTCTCTACTCGAGCCGGCCCGCTCTCGATCCCGCCGGGAGGAAGGTCTCGACCGTCGTGAACGAGCTGTTCGAGGGACAAGGGATGAGGCACGAGCTTTCGGATCTCGAGGGGATCCAGCGCATCCACACGACGCTCGGCACGATCTTCGCGCAGAAGAAGGCGTGGGGCGGTCGTGGGGACGCCCACAGCGCCGTCTTCCATCTCGAGCATGCTCTGGACACCGCGAAGAAGCGGGAGAAAGCATCGGGATTCCATCAGCCACTTGCCGACGTGAAGGGCCTGCTCGTCCAGGCCTACAAAGGCGCGCGCATGGAGATGGAGGCGGCGGGCATGGCTTTCGAGGCAGTGCTCTCCTATCTCGACGAGGACGACCTGGAGAAGGCGCGGGACATGCTCGGATTCATCAAGGCCCAGTCGGCCGCGCCCGGCCTTTCCTCGGGTCGGGAGACCACCTGGCTCGTGAATCTGGTCGGGTTGCGCAAGGAGGCCCAGGCCTCCGCGGCCGTCCCCCAGGCGGGTGGCGGCGGGACTTCGGAGGGGATCGACACCGATCTCCCGGCCTGGCTTGAAGGCAACGAGCCCTCGACTTTGCCCGCGGAGTTTCTGCAGAGGCAGAGGTTCAAGATCCTCGCCGACCGGGCGACGAGTCGCGCTGGATCCCACGCGGGGCGCGGGGCTCTCTCGGCCTTCTCGCTGGCTGTCAAGAACGACCTGCATCTCGTCGGCATCGCGGACCTTCTGCGGCTGGAGCGTGTCACGGCACGTGTGAGCCGGAGCGTCGGATTGAGCCCTCCGACCATGAAGCCGGAACGGGGCGGTCCCGGCTCGTCGATCGGAGCGGGACAACGACTGCGGCTCTCGTTGAACGGAGAGGCGAGGCCCCGGTACGTGCCGGTGCGGGACGAGACAGTGATTGCGGCCCGAATCGCCGAACAGGTCGGCACCGACACGGGCATTTCGCTCAGCATCTGGAAGGGGAGCGTCACGCTGAAGGACTGGGGGACCGTCGCAGATGGAGATCGAGACGGCGTCCTGAGGGCACTCAGGCGAACCCGGGGAGTCTCCAAGGTGCGTGCGTGAACGGCGAACGGCCGAGCTCGAGACGGCCGTCTCCCATCACCCTTTAGCAGCCTTCGCCCTGACGATCGCGGCATGAAGGACGAAGGACCGGGCGGCTGTCGCCGGGCCGCCCGGTCCTTCCCCCCATGGCGATCAAGGACCTGCAGGCGAAGTCGGCGTTCCTTTCTGCCAGGTCGACGTGGGAGTGCTCAGCGCCTCGGCCTCGGGCAGGTTTTCGAACAGGACGAGCGCATAGCCGTTGGCCTTCAGCGTCGCGGACCGCTGCAGCCGGTAGGCGGGCAGCCTCTGTCGCCCAGGTTCGAAAGGAGATCTTGGTGGTAGGGACGACGGTTCTTGCGGCGGAGGCAGGCAGTACCGCCGCGTTCATTCACGACCCGGCGGGCATGGTCGTCAAGAGCTTCGCCTTCCTCGTGCTGGTGTGGGTGTGCGGCGCCATGGCCGGGAGGCGTCCGTGAAGCCGGAGACGGTGTGGCAAGCAGGGCGCCTGGACGGATTCGGTGGCCCTCCCCGCCTGTTGTTTGGTCGCATGCACGAGGACGCGGAGATCGAGCGAGCGGCATTCGCCGGCAAGCGCCGCGTGTTCTGCATCGCGTCGGCGGGCTGCACGGCCCTGGCCCTGGCCGATCGACGCGAAGTGGTCGCCTGCGATATCAATCCCGTCCAGCTGGCCTATGCCGAGCGGCGCGCCGCGGGCGGCCCGCTCGAGACGGGCGACGCCGACCGCGCCATGAGCCTCGTCCGTACGTTCATGCCGGTGGTGGGCTGGCGGAAGCAAAGGGTACGGACCTTCCTTGCTCTTGCCAACACCGATCAGCAGGTCGCCTTCTGGCGCGAGCGTCTCGATACCCGCCGGTTCCGTGCCGGATTCGACCTACTGCTGTCCCGCTTCGCCCTGCGCACCGTGATTGCGCCCCGACTGGTCTCCGACCTTCCCGAAGAATTCGGTGCCGTACTTCGGCGGCGGTTGATGCGCGGGTTCGGCCGGCACCCCAACGTGACGAATCCTCATGCGCGGGCGCTCCTGTTGGGCGAAGGCGACTGCGAGCCGCCGCCCAGAGCGCCGACCATCCGTTTTGTCGTGGGAGACGCCGCCTCATGCCTCGAAGCCTCTCCGGCCCGATTCTTCGACGGCTTCGCGCTGTCCAACATCCTGGATGGCGCCGACCCCGCCTATGGCGCCCGCCTGTCGCGAGCGATCCGCCATGCCGCCCGCGACGACGCCGTCGTGGTGTGGAGGAGCTTTCTGGAACCTCCGCCTACCGGTCACGAGGCGAACCACGCGCAACTCGATCGCTCGATGCTGTGGGGCGTCGTGGGGGTCGGCCCAGCGACGTCCTGGTCGAGAATGTCCGGTGATCAAGTGTGCGTCCCCGGGGCCTCGTGTCCCGTGCGATCGACGTATTCGACGTAGGAGCCCGGATACGCGTGCGGCTGGGGATCGGTGCCGCTCTCTCCGCCCAGCTCCAGCACGCGCGTCGAAAGCCCGCGCAGGAACGTGCGGTCGTGTGATACGAAGATCATCGTGCCCTCGAAGGACCTGAGCGACTCCACCAGCATTTCCTTCGTGGCCAGGTCCAGGTGATTGGTGGGCTCGTCGAGGACGAGGAAGTTCGGCGGGTCGAAGAGCATGCGCGCCATGACGAGGCGCGACTTCTCGCCGCCGGAGAGCGCCCGGATCTTCTTGTCGACGTCATCACCGCAGAACTGGAAGGCGCCGGCGAGGGTCCGGAGCACGCCGATCCCCTCGAGCGGGAAGTCGGCCTGCAACTGTTCGAGGACGGTGCATGCGGGATCCAGGACGTCGAGCGACTGCTGGGCGAAGTAGCCCAGTTTGAGGCTGGCGCCGAGTCGCACCTCGCCCGAATCGGGCGCCAGCGCGCCGGCGATGATCCTGAGCAGCGTCGTCTTGCCGGCGCCGTTGCGGCCCATGATCGCCCAGCGCTCCCCGCGACGGATCGTCAGGTTCATACCCGCGTAGACGACCCGGCGGCCGTAGGCCTTATGCAGGTTCTCGATCACCACCACCTGGTCGCCCGACCGGGGCGGCTGGCGAAACTCGAACTTCACGATCGTGCGCTGCTTCGGCAGCGTGACTTTCTCGATTTTGTCGAGGGCCTTGATTCGACTCTGCACCTGCGCCGCCTTGGCGGCATGCGTCCTGAACCGGTCGATGAACCGCTGCTCCTTCGCGAGCATCGCCTGCTGGCGCGCATAGGCCGCCTCGCGGTTCGCCTCTCGCAGCCGGCGCTCGCGCTCGTAGAAGTCGTAATTGCCGGAGTAGACCGTGATCACTCCGCCATCGATCTCGGCGATCTTCGTGACGACGCGGTTGAGGAACTCGCGATCGTGCGAGGTCATCAGCAGGGCGCCCGGGAACCCCTTGAGGAACGACTCCAACCAGATGATCGACTCGATGTCGAGGTGGTTGGTCGGCTCGTCCATCAGCAGCACGTCGGGTCGGCCGAGCAGCACGCGGGCCATCGCCACGCGCATCTTCCAGCCGCCCGACAGCGCGCCGACATCGCCGTCGATCCGCTCGTCGTCGAACCCCAGCCCGTGGAGCACCTCGCGCGCTTGGCTCTCGAGCGCGTAGCCGCCCAGATGGTCGTATTCCTCCTGGACGCCGCCGAAGCGCGCCAGGATGGCGTCCATGTCGCCGGAGCGGGCCGGATCCGCCATGGCGTGCTGGAGTGATTCCAGCTCTTGATGCAGATCGCCGACCCGGCCGCTCCCGGCGATCGCCTCGTCCAGCACCGAGCGGCCGGACATCTCTTCCACGTCCTGGCGGAAGTAGCCGATGGTCAGCCGCTTCGGCACCGACACCTCGCCGTCATCCGGGGTCTCGTCGCCCACGATCATCCTGAAAAGGGTGGTCTTGCCCGCGCCGTTCGGGCCGACGAGTCCCGCCTTCTCGCCGGGGTTCAGCTGGAAGGACGCCTCGACGAAGAGGACCTGCTTCCCGTACTGCTTGTTGATGTCGACGAAGGAGATCATGGAGCCTGCGGTCGGACTATCTCTCTCGCGCGTCCGCCGTCAGCTCATAGGCTATCCGATCCAGCGGGGTCGGGGCGGCGCGGGCCTCCGGGACGAGTCGCGCCAGACCGTCACTGACACCATCTGCCCCTACTGCGGGGTCGGCTGCACCGGGATGCCACTCCCCGGGCGGTCGCGTCCTGCGGGCCGCCTTCTGATATCCTTCCGCATCAATTCCACTGGCCGGCGTCACGCAAGCCCTGGAGCCTCGCCGCCACGATCGACTGGCTGACCGGCGAGGGCAGCCGGCATGTCGTCAGAAGGGGGAGGAACTGTGCGCGCGCGGGGCCGGGTTCTCGGCTGGCTTCTGGCAGCCCTTCTTGTGTCCGCGGGCGGGCCCGCGTCCGCGCAGAGCGTCGTGTCGCAGAACGAGCGCGATCACCTGAACCGCATCGATCACGACCGCTGGCCGGGGGAGCTCTACCTGGACGAGTTCCAGCCGGTGCTCAAGCGACTCACGACCTCCCCTGAGAAGGCTTCGGAGCAGCGCGCGCTCCTGCGGGACGAGTTCCTCGGCGTGGCGCCGAAGCACCGGCCGGCGGCGACGCGCGCGCGCGAGGGCGGGCTCCGCGTCGAGCGCTTCCGGTACGAGGACGTCGCCCCGTCCCCTCCCGGCGCCTTCCTCGAGCAGATGGGCCGCTACGCCGCGGAGTTCGAGCGCGTCGAACAGCGCGAGATCCACGTCCGGCGGGTCGAGGTCCGCAAGAACCACGGGAGCGAAGGGAGGCCCGTCGTCGACGTCGACTTCGAGACCTTCCTGGCCGGGACCGAGGGGGGCCTGCGCCGCTCGGATCGCGCCGCCTGGCGGGCCGCGATGGAGCGCTCCGAGCAAGGATCCTGGCAGGCCCGGTCGCTGACCCTCCTGACGCTCGAGATCGCCCGGTCGGAGCGCGTCTTCACCGACGTCACGGGCCTCCTCCCGGACAGCTACCGGATGACCGATCCGAAGACGAACAAGTACACCGACTTCCCGGCCAACAACGGCATCACCCTGGCGGACTGGGACGGGGACGGCGACCTGGACATCAACCTCTTCCGTCCCTACCTGCCGGGGCTGTTCTACGAAAACGACGGCACCGGCCGGTTCCGCGAGCGCGCGCCGAAGGGCCTCGAGGAGCGAGGCGACCGGATCGAGTCGATGTCGGGCACGGCGTACTTCTTCGACGCGGACAACGACGGCGACCTCGATTTCATCCGGTTGCAGAACCGGTCGCCCGTCCGCTTCTACAGGAACGAAGAGGGCACGTACCGGGACGCCTCGCGGGAGGCGGGCTTCGCGCGGCTGCCCGGCGACTGGTGGATCGGGGCGGCGTTCGCCGACTACGACCGGGACGGGTGGGTCGACCTGTACCTTTTGCGGTACGCCGACCGGGACGGGCGGGCCTCGTATTTCGACAGCCCGGGGCATCCCAGCTTCCTGATGCACAACACGGGGCAGGGGCGGTTCGTGGTCACGAACGAGGAGAGCGGCATGAGCGCCGGCAACCGCCGCATCTCCTGGGCCGCCGCCTGGGGCGACTACAACGCCGACGGGTTTCCGGACCTCTACGTCGCGAACGACTTCGGCCCCAACAGCCTGTACACGAATCACGGCGACGGGACGTTCAGCGAGGACGCCAGGAGGCTCGGCGTCGACGATCGGGGCAACGGCATGGGGGCGTCCTGGGCGGACTACGACAACGACGGCGTCCTCGACCTCTACGTCTCCAACATGCACAGCTTCGCCGGCGAGCGCATCACGCGCTCCCTGGGGGACCCGCTGACTCCGGCGCAGGCGGCGCTGGCCCGCCGCTTCAGCAAGGGGAACTCCCTCTTCAAGGTGCGGCCGGACGGGACCTTCCAGGAGATGACGCCCCAGGTCGCCGTCGCCGAGGCCGGCTGGGCCTGGGGCCATCTCTTCTTCGACTACGACAACGACGGGGATCAGGACCTCTACGTCGTCAACGGATACTTCTCCAACATCAAGAACACCGACACGTGAAGCGTTTTCTGGCGCCACGTCGTGGTGCCCAACCAGTCGAGCCTGCAGCTCTCCTCCCTGGGCGCGCGATACAATCTCTCCCTCATCGTCGAGGAGGAGCTGTCCCTGTCCGGCTTCGAGCGCAACCATCTGTTCCAGAACGGCGGCGATTTCTACGAGGTCGGCAGCGTCCTGGGCGCGGGCTCCGTCCTGGACGGCCGGGGCGTGGCGCGCGGCGATCTCGACAATGACGGGGACCTCGACCTCGTGATCTCGAACCGGAATGCCCCTCACATCACCATCCTCCGCAACGACCATCCCGCGGACGGCGGCTTCCTGTCGGTGTCCCTGCGCGGCACCCGGTCGAACCGGCAGGGCATTGGCGCCAGGCTCGTCGCCACCTGCGACGGCAAGCGCCAGGTGCGCCAGGTGACGCTGGGGGAGGGCTTCGTATCGCAGAGCGACACGGCGGCCTGGTTCGGGCTCGGGTCGTGCCGGCGCGTCGCGACCCTGGAGGTCGAGTGGCCCTCCGGCGCGAAGCAGTCGGTCCGGGACGTCCCCGCGGATCGCCGGATCCTGATCACCGAAGAGGAGCCGGGTTACGCCACGCTCCCGTTGCTGCGACGGAACCAGGATCTGGCTCCGGCCCCCAAGGTGGCGCCGCCGGTCCTCGCCGGGGTGAAGGCGGCCGACGTCCCCGCTCCGTCCTGGGCGCTGCCCGCGCTCGTCGGCGCGCGCAAGGGGACCCCGCTCCGTTACGACCCGTCGGGGCAGGGCTCCGATTTCCCCTCGACCGTCGTGATCAATTTCTGGGCGACCTGGTGCGTCAACTGCCCGGGGGAGATGGCGGAGCTGGCCGGCATCCAGGCCGCGCTGGGCGATCTGGGAGCGGGAGTGGTCGGGATCTCGGTGGACGACTCGACGCCCGCCTTGGTCGCGCTGGCGGCGGACAGGATGCACGTTCCCTTCCCGCTGGTCCACGACCAGGAGGGGGACGTGTTCCAGGCCTACGTGACGGCCCTCGACCTCGGGTCGGGTGCCGTTCCACTGAGCCTGGTCGTCGACGACGGGGCCATCCGTCGGGCGTTCGTCGGGCGGACCGAGGCCAGTGCGATACTGGAGGCCGTCCGGAGTCTGCGCGGTGCGACCCGGGGAGGAGGACCTCGATGATGAGCCTTGTGGCGGGACTCGTGCTGTGGCACCTGGCGGCCGCCGCTCCCGCGCCGCTGGTGTCCTACTATTACGAGGCGACCACGACGCAGTCGCCGGCGGGGAAGGCGGAGCCCCAGGTGTCCAAGATGAAGGCCTGGGTCGACGGCCCACGGGCGCGCATCGAGTTCGTGGGAGGGGGGGCGAAAGGCGCCTATCCCGAGGGGAGCTATGTCGTGACGAAGGATGGCGGGGAGACGGTGATCTTCGTCAACCCGAAGAAGCAGGCCTTCGCCCGCTGGGAGTTGGACGACGTTGTGCGCGACGTGGCCGATCGCCTCAAGAACGAGGGGGGGATGGTGCGCCTGGAGCTCACCGACGTGAGCAACGAGAAGCTCCTGGAGGAGGCTTCGCAGCCGATCCTGGGCTTCGAAGCGACACACCGGAAGTGGCGCAGCGGCTACACGATGAAGTACGCGATCCTCGGCATCGACCAGGTGCGGCGCGAGGACACCGTTCGGGACCTCTGGTTCAGCGATCGGATCGCAGGATCAGGATACGACGCGCTCCTGCAGCCGGGCCGGCTCAAGACCGGCCACGCGGAGCTCGACAAGGTCGTGGCCGGACGAATCGGCGAGCCTCACGGGTTCACTCTCAGGTCCGAGACCGTGACCAAGGTGCGCAAGGGAAAGGGGGCGGAGCAGACGCTGAAGTCGCGGACCGACGTGACGCTGCTGCGCCAGGAGACCGCCGACGCATCCCGGTTCGTGGTCCCCTCGGGCTACGTGGAGAAACCGTTCAAGAAGGCCCGCTGACCCGGCCCCCTCGATGAAAGGACCCGACTCCCCGCGCGTCGCCCAGGGTCCTCTCCTCGACGGCGCGCAGGTCCACGTTTTTCTGACCGAGCCGGAGCAGGTGACCGACGGCGCGACCCTGCTCGCCTACGACGCCCTCCTGGCGCCGGAGGAGCGGACCAAGCAGCGGCGGTTCCGGTTCGCCATCGACCGCCACGACTGCCTCGTCACGCGGGCTCTCGTCCGCACGACGCTGTCGCGCTACGCGCCCGTCGACCCCGCCGCCTGGCGGTTCGAGCTGAACCGGTACGGCCGGCCGCACCTCGTCCCGGGGCAGTGCGATCCCGACCTGCGCTTCAACCTGTCCCACACGCGGGGGCTCATCGCCTGCGCCGTGACGATCGGCCAGGAGATAGGGTGCGACGTGGAGTCGCTGCGGCGATCGGGGGAGACCGTGGCGATCGCCGACCGGTATTTCTCCTCCAGCGAGATCAAAGCGCTCCGCGCGCTCCCTCAGGAGAGGCAGCGCGAGCGCTTCTTCGAGTACTGGACGCTCAAGGAGAGCTACATCAAGGCCCGCGGGATGGGGCTGGCGCTGCCGCTCGACCAGTTCTCGTTCCTGCTCGACGGGGGACCTCCCATCGGCATCGCGTTCGACCCGCGCCTCGGGGACGATGAGCACCTCTGGCAGTTCGAGCTGCGGCGCCCGACGGAGGGTCACATGCTGGCGATCGGGGTGCGGCGGGGGAGAGGGCCCGACCTCGACGTCCGGATCACGCGGACGATCCCGCTTCTGGGCGCGCCGGCCGGGGATCCGGAGTGACGGCACTGGCGGCGCGCCGGAGGCCGCGCTGCCGGGCGTCTTGGCGGCGCGCTACTTCGCCGGCCCGCCCGAGGGCTTGCGGATGGAGAGGGGGCGCATGTCGGTCCAGACTTCCTTGATGTGCGCCAGGCACTCCTTCTTCGTTCCGCTCTTGCCGGCGTCCTTCCACCCCGCGGGGATCTCGCGGTCGGCGGGCCAGATCGAATAGTACTCCTCGTGGTTGATCACCACCCGGTACTGCCTCTGATCGTCGTCGTCGCGCTCAGGCATCGATGACGTCCCCTCCCTTCAGGTCGTCGGGGACCGCGAACTTGAGGTTCCTCGTGCAGAACTCCTTCCAGGCGTCCGTCACCTCGAGGAGCGGCTTCCGCTCGTCGTCGAGGCAGCTCCGCGTGAGGACGAAGTCCTCCCAGAGGTAGCAGATATCCTCCGCCGAGAGTCCTTCGACGCCGGGTCCCCCCCAGCCGGGATAGGTTTGAAGCTGCTGCACCTGGTACGCTTTGCAATAGATCAAGATCCCAGTCCTCCTGATGACGACGGCTCGTTCGAGGTCACGACCCGCCCCCGAGCCGCCACACGATGCCGGCCTGCGCGTTCGGGCTCTGATCGTCCTCGAAGAAGCTCTCGGAGACCTCGACCCTTAAGCCCGTTCTCTTCTTCTGGCCGAAGTAGAAGCGGCTGCCGGCTCCCACCTGGTAGAGCGCCTGGCCCTCGAACGGGTCCTCGATGAGCACGATGGACGACTCGACCTCCTGCTCGAAGTCCGTGTATCCGAATCCGAAGAACAGGTACGGGACCGCGCCCGGTGTCGGGTGGATGTTGAACACGAAATTGATCAGTCCGAAATAGAGGTCGGAGCACTCGCCTTCCGGGCAGTCCGGGGCGATGTAGCCCGCCTCCCCTTCGAGCTCGAACCACTTCTTGAAGTGGTAGCCGCCGCGGACGGCCGCCAGCGGGCCGCCGCCGCCCATCTCGTCGACGAGGTCGGCGTAGCCGGCGTCGATCCCGATCTCGCCTTTGCCGGGTTCGGCCGCGAGCGCCGTGGCCGTCGGCAGGCACGCGGCCAGCACGACGGCTAGAACCATCCATCGCAGCATGACTCATCTCCTCCCGGTGTCGTGACGAGCGGGCGCCAGTATAGGTGGCCGGCCCCGGGGGCCGCAAGCCGTCCCGGAGCGCGACAAAAAAGCGGCTGCGGGGCCGGGATGGCATCCGGCCCCGCAGCCGGAGAAGGTTCCCTGTTGGTACGGCGATCGCGCCCGGACTACGGCGTGCACACTCCCGTGGGATCCGCCGTCTGCTCGATCGATCCTCGAACTCCGAGGTAGTCCTGGAACTGGATGCACATCTGGCCGCCGCAGTCGGCGTTCGTCGTGCAGTCCATGGTGAGGTTGTTGAAGCAGCGGCCCGGGTTGGTGCTCGTCTTGATGGCGAAGATCTCCGGGTTCATGAACGTCACGAGGCCGCCCAGGCTGATGCCGTCCGGCTTCTGGACCGGCGTCGCCGCCTTGGTGTTGTCCACCAGGGCGTTCTCGACGGAGTCGCTCGTGGTCGCCTCCGAAGCCGCCTCCGAGTCGCTGGTGTACTTGAAGTCGACGTCCCCTTCGCACGCCTCCCCCTCGACCCGGTTCATCGGCATGACGGCGCCCAGATCGAACGTCAGCGTGGGTGCGTCGTTGGTCCCGGTCAGGAGCATGGAGGCTTCCATGTTGAGGTCGAGGCAGAGCGACAGCAGCCGGCAGTCGTTCGTCGTGCCGTCATCGAGGCAGGACGGGATGCTGCCCAGCTGGCCGCCGTCGAAGCCGTCGCCGTCGCGGTCCACGAGGAACCCGGCGAGGAGGTCGTTGAGACGCAGCAGCGCCTCGACGGGGTCGGTCGCGGCATCGTCCTTGATCAGAAACGCCGGAGGCACGTCGTTGCGCACGCAGGTGAGGATCTTCTGGCTCGCCTTGACGTGCAGCGGCGGGATGGCGTGGCAGATCGTGCGCTCCGTCCCCACCGAGAGGATCGGGACGGGGATGGTGGAGCAGTTGGCGCCGCGCACGCCGTGGCAGACCGCCTGCCCGATGACCTCCGCCGTGTCGTTGAAGCCGGCGTTCCCCTCGAAGCTCTCGCACTTGGTCTCGGCCGCGGCCGGCGTGAGGTCGGCCGCCTGGATCCCGAGGCAGGTGCCGATGAGCACGGCGCGCATGCAGCCGGTGGTGTCCCCTGCGACCGCGTTGACGAGCGTGCAGCCCGTCATCGGCGGTCCGTCGGTGATGTCATTGCAGTTCGCCGGGAACAGGCTCCCCAGCAGCTTCGGCGGATTGGAGGCGCAGCAGGCCCCGGTCGCCAGGGCCCCGCTGCACCCTTCGCTGGTGACTTCCCCCTGGGTCGTCGCGGCCGCGAAGACCGCGTTGAGGGTGTCGTCCGAGATGGTGATGAAGGTGTTCCCCGGATCGATCGGCGTCATCGGCGGCGGCGCCGGCGTCGAGAAGAAGCCCGGCGAGTCGGGGACGGACGGATCGTTGAGGGTCGCCGAGATCGTCACGTCGCTCGTGGCCGTGAGGCCCGAGCCCGTGATCTTGATCTCCGGCGTCGAGGTCGTGAGCTCCTTGTCGGTGTCGTTGTAGAGGTCGTCGTTCGGCTTCACCTCGGGGACGACGACCGTGATCTGCTCTATCTCCATGTCCTTGAAGAGGTCTGGAGTGAACACCTCGCCCGGACCGACACCGACGCCTCCCGCGAGCGTGCCGAGGATGACGGCGCCGAGGGCGATCAGGACGATTCCGAACGCGATTCCGATCGGGCCGGCGAAGAACAGGAGCGCGCCGACGATGATGAGGAGGATGCCGAGGACGACCAGGTTCCAGCCGCCGGCCTCGACACCGCCGCGGGTGATCGTCACCTTGATGACGCCGGACGGATTGAAGGTCCCGACGATGCATCCGGGGTCATCCGGATTGCAGCAATCGGTGTCGCCGTCGTTGCAGGTGACCGCCGTCCCCTCGAAGTCCCGCTCCTCGATCTCCAGGTCGACCCGGTTGAGCGCCTGCGTCGGGATGCAGCAGCCCTCCGTCGGCATGGCGGGATCGGCGCAGACCTCGGGGTCGCCGGGATCGCAGCCGTCGTCACCCGGATGCGGCAGGATGATCTCGACGTCCATGTCGACGTCGACGTTGGCACCCCACAGGAAGCCGCCGTGGCAGCCGCCCGTGGCCCGAACCTGGAACTTGAGCCTCGGGATCTCCAGGCCGACCACGAGCTTGCCGCCCGACCCGCCGGGCCCGGCGCCGTCCATGGCCGTCACGTGGCAGGTGATGTCGCCCAGGAATTCAGGATCGGGGATCCCGTCCCCTTCCATGCAGCCGATGCCCTTGAAGTGGACGTCGGGATCGCAGGCGCCGTCGATCGGGATGGAGGAGTCCTTCGAGAAGTCGCAGATCTGCTGCAGGAGCGACTCCTCGGCGCAGGCCGAGGCGTCGGCGCAGGTGGCGGCGAAGAACTCGTCCAGCGCCTCACCCTCGAGGCCGAACACGAAGGAGTCGACGATGGTCGTGGCCTGGAGCTGGAACCCGCCGTTGTTGTTCGGCCGCAGCGCTCCGAAGTCCCATCCCGGCAGTTTCCGCGGCCTCTCCACCGAGCTTCCCGGCTTGGCGATGCTCGACGGGATGATGTCGGAGGGATTCCCGACCGCGAACAGGAACGTCTTGTAGACCCGGTTCGCGTCGTCGTCCACAGCACTCGCGATCAGACGGTTCGTCCCCGGGTCGAACGTCCCCAGCGCCGTCGTCGCCCCCACCGCCTCCGCGAACAGGTTCGTCTGCGGCAGCGTCGTGTCGATGTCCAGGTGGTACGTCCCTCCCGCGCATTCCAGCCCGCTCGCGCTCACCGTCTGCGTCGACACGTCCAGCTGCTTGCCGTTGATGCTCGTCTTGACGATCGGCAGCCCGTGGCACACCTCGCCCATCACCGGCGTCGGGATCGTCGGCACGATCTCGCCCGGCGTCGGGTCGTCGATCGTCAGCTGGAACACCGCCGTCGACCCGCAGTCGTGCGTGTCGTCGACCAGACACCCGCTCGCCACCCCGAACACCGTCCCCGGGATGAACTTGTTGTCCCCATCCACCACCACTTCGTTCCCGCCGCACGCCAGCCCCGTGATCTCCATCGTCAGCGTGTTCGAGCTGAACGTACCCACGTTCGGCGCCATGTCGACCACGATGTTCGAGATCGTCACCGGCACGCCGTTGATGATCACCACACCTCCCGGATGCGTCCCCGGGAAGGCCGTCGCTGGGTTAATCCCCAGTTCCTGGAAGATGTCCACCCCGTTCACCTTCACCTTCAGCGAGCTGGTGATGACCAGGGGCAGCGCCGTCAGCACGCTCGTCGTCCCTGCGCCGCTCGTCCCGTCCACCACACCCCCGGCCGGCCGCACCACGTCCAGGTACGACACCGGCGAGCAGAACGCCTCCGCCTCGTTCAATGCGTCCTTCACCCGCACGTGCAGCAACGGCACCGGTGCGAAGATCTCGTGCCACAGCCCCGGCCCCGCCAGGGGCCCGCCCTTGCGCGAGTTGGGCCGCGAGACGAACTTGAAGTTATTAGGGTCGGTGCGGCTCACCAGGTGCCCCACCTCCATGTCCTGCACCGGCATGACGTCCAGGACCTGTCCGTCCGCCGTCATCGCCAGAAGCTCCGCGATCACCACCGCGTCCGGCGCCGCTCCCGAGGTCTGGACCCGCAGCCGGTAATAGCCGTCGCACGAGCCGCCGTTTGCCGTGCTCTGCAACGGCACCAGGGCGCACTTCGCGGCGATCCCCGCCGACCCGCAGCCCGGGTCCGACCCGTCGATCGCTCCATCGCAGTCGTTGTCGATGCCGTCCGTGCAGGTCACACCCTCCGGCCCTTCCACCTCCGCCAATGCGAGGTTCGGCACCGCGTCGCAGGTCGTGCCGCTCTTGTCCGGCTTGCACACCACGACCCCGTCCGCCGCGCACGCCCCCCCGCCCACGTGGCAGGTGTCCCCCAGGTCCGTGAAGTCCTCGTCCGCGCCCTCGTTGCCGTCGTTGTCCGCCCCGTCGCACACCTCCGCCGTCTGGCAGGTTGTGTCCGCAAGGTCCACGCTCCCGTCGCAGTCGTTGTCCAGACCGTCGACGCACTTCCCGGAGCCCGGCGTGTTCTCCGCCTGCGCTGCCCCCGGCACCTTGTTGCACTCGTACCCGCCCGCGCCGTCACAGACGTACACCCCGTTGCGCACGCAGATCCCCACTCCCACCGAGCACGCGTCCCCGACCGGAAAGTCCTCGTCCTTCATCCCGTCGTTGTCGTCGTCGAAGCCGTTGCACAGCTCCGCTCCCTGACAGTCCGGGTCGTCGTGGTCGTAGTGCATGTCGCAGTCGTTGTCCTTCAGGTCGAAGCAGTTGGCGGTGTTGTAGGGGCCCTCCGCCACGTGCTGAATGATCGACATGTCCGGCGAGTTGCTCTCGCACACGACGCCGTCCAGGGCCGCGGTGCAGATCTTGTGACCCGCGGTCAGGCAGCAGCCTCCCATAGGCGGCATCGGCGGGTCTCCCATCCACATGCAACCGTCCGGGCTGCTCAGGGAGCAGGTGCCTCCCAGGTAGATGTCCTGCTCCGGCGTCGGGGTCCCGAAGGAGTCTTCGAGCAGCCCGAAGTCGACGTTCGTGTCGCAGTCGTTGTCCTTCTGGTCGCCGCAGACCTCCGCGTGCCCCGGGTTCACGTCAGGGTCGTCGTCGGCGCAGTCGCCGAGCCCGTCCAGGCCGGTGTCGTCGCAGTCATCCGGCACCTGCACCCCCCAGCCGTCCCCGTCCCCGTCCGGACACGGGTCTGCCGCCAGAAGCGGCGTGGCCCCGCCTCCCAAAAACCCCGCGAACGCGAGGATCGTCAAGACCCACGCGGCGCGCTTCAGGAAGCCGCTACACCGGACATCGGACGCACCTGGATGCTGAGTGATCATGAAGGCCCCCCCCATCGGCGTTCAGCGACGGGCACCCCCCCGTTTGAGCTGCGCACGAGCGTCGCTCGCGCACCACACCCATCGGGTGCCACGCCAAATTTGAAATCGTCGGCTGCGTGTACTACCACGTGTGCGGGGCTCCGTCAAGATGAAAATGCGATTTGTCGCCATTTTTCGCTGATTTGTGCTCAATCGAGCCGCCGCGACGTCTCGATTGAGGTCAGGAGGGCGGCGCCAGGACGGGCGCGCCACAGGCTACTGCGCAGCCGGCCCTCGCGAGCGAGCGATCGCATTTCACAGGGCGAGAATCTCCGCTCCTACCGACGATTAATCTGCTGTGGACCGCTCCGAACCCCTTGACCTCGCAGTCAAACTAGAGTATTAGAAGGCAACTCAGCAAGTCGGTGCCCAGGGGCTCGGGGGTGGTGCCGACGGGGTGACTCCCGCCAGGAGTTTTCTCTTTGTAAAGACCCGAGCCAGTGGGACAGTCAAGGCGAGGGCGGTCCGCCGGCTCGTGGGGCGCGCGGTCCAACCGGAAAGGATCTACGCGGGACGATCCGGAGCGGCCCGCTGCTCCGGGCGCGTGCGACACAATTATGCCCGCCGCGGGCGGAACGGAATGCGGGCTCCGCCGGCGACGGCAACCTCTCTGATCCGAAAGGCGTGACGAATGAACGCTAGGAGCGGTCGCCATCTTTCTTCATCTGATCGTCAGACGGACCAGCCACTGGGAGGACGCCACGACTCCCTGAAGGAACCCGTCGCCATCATCGGGATCGGCTGCCGCTTCCCCGGCGCCTCAGACCCGGCGGCGTTCTGGAAGCTCCTGCGCGACGGGACCGACATGATCACCGAGGTCCCAGCGGATCGCTTCGACATCGCCTCGGTCTACGATCCCCGCCCCGCGGCGCCGGGCAAGACCCAGAGCCGCTTCGGGGGGTTCGTGCGGGACGTTGGCGCGTTCGACGCCGACTTCTTCCGCGTCTCCCCCCGCGAGGCGGCCCGCATGGATCCGCAGCAGAGGCTGCTGCTCGACGTCGCGTGGGACGCGTTCGAGGACGCCGGCCTCGTTCCCGACCGTCTGGCGGGCAGCCGCACCGGCGTCTTCATCGGCGCCTGCGCCAGCGACTACAACAGCCTGCAGCTCTACCGGGATGACAAGGAGCGCATCGACATCTACAGCATCGCGGGCGGGGCGTCCGCCGTCCTGTCCGGCCGCGTGTCGTACATCTTCGACCTCCATGGGCCCAGCCTGACGCTCGACACCGCCTGCTCCTCGTCCCTCGTGGCGATCTATCTGGCGATGCAGAGCCTGCGGACCGGGGATTGCGGCGTCGCCCTGGCGGGAGGGGTCAACCTCGTGCTCTCCCCGGAGCTCAGCATCGGGTTCTCCTCGGCCCGGATGCTGGCGCCGGACGGCCGGTGCAAGGCTTTCGACACCCGGGCGGACGGCTTCGTGCGCAGCGACGGCGTCGGGCTCGTGGTCCTCAAGCGGCTGTCGCAGGCGATCGCGGACGGAGACCCGATCTACGCCCTGATCCGGGGCGGGGCGATCAACAACGACGGCCAGGGCAGCGGCATGATGATGCCCAACCAGAAACGCCAGGAGGCTGTCGTGCGCCGGGCCTACGAGGACGCCGGCGTCCTTCCTTCCGAGATCGACTACGTGGAGGCGCACGGAACCGGGACCGGCGTCGGCGACCCGATCGAGGCGCAGGCGCTCGGCGCCGTGCTGCGGGAGGGCCGGAGCGAGGAGCAGCCCTGCCTCCTCGGCTCGGTCAAGACGAACATCGGTCACTCGGAGGGCGCCGCGGGCGCCGCGGGCGTCATCAAGACGGCGCTCAGCCTGAAGCACCGGCTGATCCCGCCGTCGCTGCACGTCACATCACTCAGCCCGAAGATTCCCTGGAAGGACCTGCTGCTGACCGTTCCGAGCCAGGTGACGCCCTGGCCGCAGCGCCCGTGGCCGGCCACCGCCGGAGTCAGCTCGTTCGGCATCTCCGGTACGAACGTGCACCTGGTGCTCTCGGAGGCGCCGGAGTCGCCCGCCCCACGGGCGGAGGCGGGAGAGTCCACCTCGGCGCCCTTCATCCTGCCACTCTCGGCGCACACGAAGGAGAGCCTGGATCTGCTGGCGCGCTCGTACCGGGCGTTCCTCGCCCCCGAATCGGTGAACGGAGGCACGGTGCTCCCCGACCTGGACGACATCTGCTTCACCGCCGGCGTCAGGAGAGGCCATCACCGGCACCGTGCCGCCTTCGTCGGCGCCGATCGGAAGGGGCTCGTCGAGCAGATCGACGCCTTTCTGGCGGGCGAGACGCCGCTCCCCGCGGTCTCGGAGGAGGCGCCGAAGCTGGTCTTCGTCTTCTCCGGACAGGGATCGCAGTGGCTGGGCATGGGCCGCAAGCTCGCCGAGCGCCATCCCGAGTTCCGGGCGAGCCTGGAGGCCTGCGATCGGGCCATCCGGCTGCACGCCGACTGGTCGCTTCTCGAGGAGCTGGCGGCCGACGAGAAGGGCTCGCGCCTGGACCGCGTCGACGTGATCCAACCGACCATCTTCGCCATGCAGGTCTCGCTCGCAGCCCTCTGGCGCAGCTTCGGGATCGAGCCCGACGCCGTCGTGGGCCAGAGCCTCGGGGAGATCGCCGCGGCAGTCGTGGCGGGGGCCCTGTCTCTCGAGGACGGCGCCCGCGTCATCTGCGAGAGGAGCCGGCTCGTGAGGGGGGTCGGGGGCAAGGGAGCGATGGCGGTCGTCGGGCTGTCGCTCGACGAGGCGCGGCGCGCCCTGTCCGGCTACGAGGAGAAGGCATCGATCGCGGTCAGCAGCAGCCCGGTCTCGACCGTCCTCTCCGGCGATCCGGACGCCCTCATGCGGATCCTCGATCCGCTCGAGCAGAAGGGCGTCTTCTGCCGCTGGATCAACGTCGACTACGCCTCCCACGGGCCGCAGATGGACGCGCTGCGGGTCGACCTGCCGCAGACGCTCGCCGCGATCCGTCCGAGGGCCGGCACGGTGCCGGTCTACTCCACCGTCACCTGCGAGCCGTGCCGCGGCGAGGAATTCGACGCCGCCTACTGGTTCCGCAACATCAGGGAGCCCGTCCTGCTCGCCGACACGATGCGCCGGTTGCTCGCCGACGGCCACCGCGTCTTCGTCGAGGTCAGCCCGCACCCTGTCCTCACCAGCACCGTCCAGCAGTGCCTGGCGGCCTTCGCGAAGGATGGCAGCGTCCTGCCGACGATGCGCAACGACCTTGACGAGCGGGCCGTGATGCTGCAGAGCCTCGCGTCCCTGTACGCCGCCGGCCGCCGCGTGGAGTGGGACGCCGTGCGTCCAGCGGGCGGGCGGCCCGTCCGTCTCCCGAGCCTCCCGCGTCAGCGCGAGTTCTACTGGTACCGCGAGCCGGGCGAGGAAGCCATTCCCGAGGCGCGGCCGCAGGCCACGTCGCCTGCGACCGGTTCCGTCAACGGCAAGGGGCTCCTCGGCAGCCACGTCGAGTCGGCGCTCCACCCGGGCACGCATTTCTTCGAGACCGAGATAGGCGTCGATCGCGCGCCGTACCTGAGCGACCACCGCGTGCGGGGCTCCGTGGTCCTGCCGGCCGCGGCCTACGTCGAGATGGCGCTCCGTGGCTCCGAGCAGGCGTTCCACCCGGGGCCGCACGCCCTGGAGAACGTCGCCTTCGAGAAGGCGTTCTTCCTTCCGAAGAACGGGACGCGGAGGCTGCAGCTCGTCATCACCGCAGGCCTGTCGGGCACGGCGGGCTTCCGCTTCATCAGCCGGGCGCCCAAAGGCGGCGCCGACGCGGCGGGGCCGACCGTCCACGTCACGGGGACGATCCGTCTCAACTCGTCGATGAGCTCCGCCGAATCGGCCGGCAACATGTCCACGATCAGCAGCCTCCTGGCCCGCTGCGCCCAGTCGATCTCCCGATCCGAGCACTACCAGGCGATGGAGAGCCGCGGGCTGCAGTACGGCTCGAGCTTCCAGATCGTGGAGACGATCGCGCGCCAGAACGGGGAAGCGCTGGGCCGGCTGGCGCTGTCGGGCGATCTGGTCGGGCAGGCCGCGTCTTACAAGGTCCATCCGACGCTGCTCGACGGCTGTTTCCAGGTCCTGGCGGCCCTGCTGCCGGGCGACAGCGCCCTCACCGCGGGGCGCCAGACGTGGCTCCCGGTGCGCGTTTCGAGGATCCGTCTCAACGGCAGCCCGGTGCGGGGCGCCTGGGGGCACGCCGTCCTCAAGCCTGACACGGACAAGCGCTCCGGGCTTCTCCGGGGCGACCTGCGCCTGCTCGACGAGCAGGGCCGGACGGTCATGGAGGTGTCTGGCCTGGATCTCCAGCGTCTCGACGGCCGCCCTGCCGCAACACCGGATTCCGGTGACTGGTTCTACGAGTTCGCCTGGCGGCCGAAGCCGCGCCGTCGCGAGGCGGGAGCATCAGCGCCTGCGTCGCAGCGGGGATCCTGGCTCGTCCTCGCGGACTCCGCCGGATTGGGAGAGAAACTCGCGGGGCTCCTCCGGGCCCGGGGAGAGACCGCCGTCGTGGCGACTCACGGAGAGTCGTACGCCGCCCTGGGCGGAGACAGCTACCGCGTCGACGTGAACCGTCCGGACGATCTCGACCGGCTCCTGCGGGAGGCCTTCGGGACGGACCGTAAGCCCTGCCGCGGCATCGTCGACCTCGCTGGTCTCTCCACGGAAGCGCCGCACCGGACGTCCCTCAAGAGCCTCGAGGCCGATCTCTCGCCGGTCTGCGGCGGCGCTTTGCATCTCGTGCAGGCACTCCAGCGGAGCGGCTGGAAGGAGAAGCCGCGCCTCGTCCTCGTGACCCGCGGGGCCCAGGCCTCCGACGAAAGCAGAAAGGCAATCGCGATCTCTCAGGCACCCCTCTGGGGCCTGGGACGTGTCATCGCGAACGAGAACCCGGAGCTCCGGTGCCTGATGGTCGACCTGGACTCCACGGCCTCCGCCGGTGACGCCCAGGCGATCCTGGACGAGATCGGCGAGGAGGACGGAGAGTCCCAGGTGGCGCTCCGCCCGGATGGCCGCCGCGTGGCGCGGCTCGTCCGCGCCGCCATCGCCAAGGCGGAGCCGGGGCCCGAGAAGCAGCGGCTCGTCCCCGGCGATCATCCCTGCCGGCTGGAGAGCCCCGCCCCCGGGATGCTGGACAGTCTCCTGCTGCGGTCGGTCGAGCGCCGGGCGCCTGCCGTGGGCGAGG
Source organism: Candidatus Cryosericum sp. (assembly GCA_035649235.1). GTDB lineage: Bacteria > Acidobacteriota > Polarisedimenticolia > Gp22-AA2 > Gp22-AA2 > DASRJX01. The sequence goes on along the minus strand of DASRJX010000144.1, from coordinate 3,725 downwards.
TCGAGATCAGGGTCCTCGCCGCGGGGCTCAACTTCAGCGACGTCATGAAGGCGATGGGTCTCTATCCCGGCCTGCCGGATGGTCCGATCCCGCTCGGGATCGAATGCTCCGGGCTCGTCACGGCCGTCGGAGAGGGCGTGACGCACGTCGCCCCCGGGGACGAGGTGGTCGCGATCACGCCATTCAGCTTCGGCGGCTTCGTGACGACACTCGCAGCGCGCGTGCTGCCCAAGCCAAAAGACATGGCCTTCGACGCCGCGGCGACCATCCCGATCGCGTTCCTGACGGCCTGGTACGCCCTGCGGCACCTGGCCCGCCTCGAGCGCGGCGAGCGCGTGCTCATCCATTCCGCGACGGGCGGGGTCGGTCTCGCAGCGGTGCAGATCGCCCGCCATGTCGGCGCCGAGATCTTCGCCACCGCCGGCACGGAGGAGAAGCGCGAATACCTGAGGGGGCTCGGCATCGAGCACGTGCACGACTCCCGGTCCCCAGCTTTCGCGCGCGAGATCCTGGAGCGCACCGGCGGGGAGGGCGTGGACGCAGTCCTCAATTCCCTGTCGGGCGAGGCGATAGCACTCGGGTTGTCGATCCTGCGGCCGTACGGCAGGTTCCTCGAGATCGGCAAGCGCGACATCTACGAGAACAGCCCGCTCGGCCTCGCGGCCTTCAAGAAGAACGTCTCGTTCTTCGCCGTCGATCTCGACCACACCATGCGGGAGCGGCCGGCTCTCCTGGGCTCTCTCTTCGCGGACGTCATGCGCCTGGTCGAGGAAGGGGCGTTCCAGCCTCTGCCGGCGCGCACCTTCCCGCTCACCGAGGCGGCCCAGGCCTTCCGTCACATGTCCCAGGCGCGCCACATCGGGAAGATCGTCCTCACGGCCCCGCAGGGGGAGATCGCGATAGCACCGGCCGCCGGCGCCTCCACGATTCTGCAGGCGGAGGGAACGTACCTCCTGACCGGAGGGCTGGGCGGGCTCGGCCTCGCGATCGCTGAGTGGATGAGCCGCTCCGGTGCCGGTGCGCTCGTCCTCACGGGGAGGAGCGGGGCGAGCCCCGAAGCGGAGCGGAAGCTCGACGCCCTGCGCCGCAACGGCACCCGGATCGAGGTTGTCAAGGCCGATATCGCGGACGAGGCGCAGGTCGCGGAGATGCTCGCCGAGATCGGCGCCACGCTGCCGCCGCTCCGCGGGATCATCCACGCGGCCGGGATCCTGGACGACGGGACCCTGCCCCAGATGACGCTCGATCGCTTCCGGACCGTCATGGCCCCGAAGGTCCGCGGCGCGTGGAACCTGCACAAGCACACCTCGGAAACGCCGCTCGATTTCTTCGTCCTGTTCTCTTCGGCGTCGACCGTCTTCGGTGCCGCGGGGCAGGCGAACTACTCCGCGGCGAACGCCTTCCTCGACGCGCTGGCCTACCACCGCCGCTCGCTGGGGCGTCCGTCCCTGGTGATCAACTGGGGCGCCTGGGGCGAGGTCGGTCTCGCGTCGCGTCCCGATCGGCTCGAATGGCTGAAGCGCCAGGGTCTCCTGCCGCTGACCAACCGGCAGGGGGTGGCCGCCCTGGAGCAGGCGCTCCGCTCCGATCGGATCCAGCTCATGATCAACGACATCGACTGGAAGCGCTTCCTGGACTTCCAGCCGAAGGACCACGCTTCCCCGCTGTTCGCGGAGCTGCGGGAGCCGGCGGCGGCCGAGGCCGCGGCGGCCCCGGCGGCTCCGGCGACAGAGGCGGTCGCCCCGAAGGCCGCGCCCGCGGAGTCGGGAGGGCTGACGCGGGGGCGGCTCCTCGCCACGGACCCGAAGGAGCGCCGCGCGGTCCTCGAATCGTTCCTGCAGGAGCACGTGGCCCGCATCCTGGGGCTCGCCTCCTCCAAGCTGAGCCCGCAGCGATCGCTGCTGACGCTCGGCCTCGACTCCCTCATGGCGACCGAGATAAGGAACCGCATCGAGGCCAGCCTGGGGGTCAGCCTCCCCGTCACCACGCTGCTCCAGGGCTGCAGCGTGGCGGATCTGGCGAAGGAGGTTCTGTCGCAGGTGGGCGCCGAATCGCCGAAGACGGACGACAGGCTGTCGAAGGTACTGGAACAGGTGGACAAACTGACGCCGGAACAAGCCCGGGTGCTGCTCGCGCAGAAAAAGCGCGAGCTCGCCGAGAGAAGGCAGCTCAGGTGAATGGGCTTGGAACAGGCGTCGGGTCTCTCTCCTGAAAAGCAGGAACTGATCGAGCTGCTCCTCCAGGAGGTTGCCCCTCCGGAGGAGCCGCCCGCCTCGCTGAGCGCGCCGGGATCGCCCCGGCTCCCGCTGTCGTCCGGCCAGCAGAGGCTCTGGTTCCTCACCCAGCTCAATCCCGACGATCCCGCCTACAACGAATCCGGCCTGCTCCGCCTGAAGGGCCTGCTCGACGTCAGGGCACTCGAGCGGACGCTCGACGAGATCGTCAGGCGCCACGCGATCCTGAGGACCACCTTCCCCGTCGTCGACGGCCGCCCGGTCCAGGTCGTCGCCGCCGCATCCCCCCTGAGCCTCGACCTGGTCGACCTCGGCGGCCACGCCGCCGAGAGTCAGGGAGACCTTGTCTTGAGGCTGGCCCAGGAGGAGGCTCGTCGGCCGTTCGACCTGGCCCAGGGACCGCTCTTCCGGGCGCGGCTGGTCCGGCTGGACGACGAGGATCACGCGCTCCTCCTCGTGATGCACCACATCATTTGCGACGGCTGGTCGACGCGCGTGCTGTCACGGGAGATGGCCGTCCTTTACGACGCGTTCGTGGCGGGGCGACCGTCGCCGCTTCCCGATCTGCCGATCCAGTACGCGGACTTCGCCGTCTGGCAGCAGGAGTGGCTGCGGGGTGGCAACCTGGCGCGCCAGCTGGAGTACTGGCGCTCGCAGCTGGCCGACCTCCCGACGCTCGAGCTTCCGACGGACCGGCCGCGCCCCTTCGATTCGAGCTTCCGCGGAGCGGAGGGGCAGCGGGCACTGGGTCCCGAAGTCTCGGACGCCCTCCGGCGCCTCTCCACCTCCGAGGGCGTCACCCTGTTCATGACGCTGCTCTCCGCGTTCTCCCTGCTGCTGTCGCGCTACAGCGGCCAGGAGGACGTCGTCGTCGGGACGCCGATCGCGGGCCGGAACCGCGCCGAGTTCGAGGGCCTCATCGGCTTCTTCCTCAACACCCTGGTGCTGCGCAACGACCTGTCGGGCGATCCCACCTTCCGGAAACTCCTAAAGCAGACCCGGACCATGGCCCTCGATGCCTACGGCCATCAGGACGTGCCGTTCGAGCGGCTGGTGGAGGAGCTCCGTCCCGAGCGGGACCTGCGCCGCACGCCGCTGTTCCAGGTGATGTTCAACCTCCTCGGCACCGAAGAGGGCCGCTTCGAGCTGCGCGGCCTGACGGTCGACGTCACGAGATACGCGCCTCCCGACGCCTCCAAGTTCGATCTGACGTTGTACGCGGAGGAGCGAGGGGAGGGGATCGGTCTACGGCTGGTCTACAACGCGGATCTGTTCGAGCGGGGGCGGATGGAGGGGCTTCTGGATCAGCTGGAACACCTGCTCGGGCAGGTGGTGGGGGATCCGGACCGGGCGGTGTCGTCCTACTCGCTTGTGACGTCTCAGGCAGGGCTCGTGCTGCCGGACCCGGTGGCGGCGCTGCCGGAGGAGGAGAGAGAGCCGGTGCAGGTGCGCTTCTCGCGGCAGGCGGCGGCGCATCCGGGGCGGGAGGCG
>DASRJX010000143.1:0-35417 GCA_035649235.1 Candidatus Cryosericum sp. | reverse complement strand
GCACGAACATGCCCGGCGTCAGCAAGCCGTACTGCACCTCGGACAACGGCATGGGCGACGTCGGCGGTTGCGGCAGGCACTCGACCTGCACCGCGGGCACAGTCGGCAAGCTCTGCTTCAACCTGAGCGCGGCCGCCGCCGCGAACACGGTCGACTGCGGGGCGGGCGGAACGTGCAGCGCGTTCGTCGCCGCGGCTTCGACGCCCGGCCAGGTGTGCTACAAGTCCGAGACCTTCGCCCCGCAGCTGCCGTTCAACCAGGGCTGCCTTGCGGTGGGTCACGTGAAGCACCTGCTCGACCAGGCGACGCCGGGCAACGTCTGCCCGTAAAATCGCCGTAGTCAGTCAGTAGATCGAGGGGCCCCGCAAGGGGCCCCTTTTTTATTCTATGGATGTCGCTCGGTCGTTCCACGCTCGGCCGCCCAGGCCAGAGAACCGAGCGTGAGAGCGAGCGCCAGGCTCGGGAAGAGAATCGGCCACCAGGCGGCCTCGAGCGTAGCGCGACCCTCCGCCAGGACCATGCCCCAGGAGGGGATCGGGGGCTGCAGCCCGACTCCGAGAAAGCTCAGGCCGGACTCGAGGAGGATTGCCTGCGCCATGCCGAAGACGGTCTGGACCAGGAGCGGAGGAGCGATGAGCGGCAGGATGTGTCGCAGGAGGATGCCCGGAAGGGAGGAGCCGGTGGAACGGGCCGCGCTCCAGGCGACGCCGCCTCGGAACCGGAGGACCTCGCCGCGCACGAAGCGAGCGGCGCCGGCGGTGCGGCCGATGCCGATGGCCAAAGTCACGGCGGGCAAGCCCGCGCCACCCGACACGGCGACCAGAGCCATCGCCAGGAGGAAGGGCGGAAAGCAGCCGAGGACCTCGATGATCCGGCCCAGGAAGAGGTCCGAGAGACCACCCCTGAGTCCGGCGGCTCCGCCGAGCAGTCCGCCCAGAGCGAGCGACACGAGGGTGGCTCCGAACCCCACCAATAGGGAGATCGAGGCCCCGTTGAGCACACGGGCCAGGATGTCCCGGCCCAGCGCGTCCGTCCCCATCAGATGGCGGCTGGAGGGCGAAAGGAGCGCCTCCTGGAGCGCCACGCCGCGGTAGGAGTAGCGTACGGGCGGCCAGAGGACCCAGCTGCCAGCCGGCGGAGGCTCGGCAGACCGGGCTGAATCCTCCCCGGCGCCTCCGAACAGGGCCTCCACGACAGGGAACCCGGCGGCGGCGGGGAAGGAGAGGCGGCCAGCCTCATCGGACACCAGAAGAGGCTTGTCGTTCGCCAGGAAGGGCCCCATGAGACCCAGGGCGGTCAGGGTTCCCAGGACGGCCAGCGCCGGCTTCAGCGCCGGCCGGGAGTGGTCAGCCACGGACGGAGGCCTCGGACCCGATCACGTCCCGCAGCCGCGGATCCAGCGCCGGATAGATCAGGTCGATGAGCAGTTGCCCGAGGAGAACCGCCGCGGCGGAAAAGAGCAGCAGCGCCAGGACGACGGGGTAATCCCGGCCGTCCACGGAGCGCAGCAGCAGGCGCCCCATGCCGGGCCAGGAGAAGATCTCCTCCACCACCACGCTGCCGGCCAGGAGGCCTGGGACGATAGCACCCAGAAGCGACACGAAGGGCGCCGCGGCGTTGGGGGCGAAGTGCCAGGCCAGGCGGAGTCCCGCCAGGCCGCGGGACCGGGCTGCGGCGAGGTGACCCGCGTCGAGGAGGGTCCGAAAGGTCGCGCGCGCGAAGTGCGCCGCGAAGGCCCAGCCCGAGAGCGCCAGGCAGAGCGTCGGGAGCACGAGGTGGAGCGCCACATCGATCGCCTCGCGGGCAAAGCCGGCCGCCTCGCCTCCCGTGACTCCCTGGAGCGGGAGGATCCGGAGCCGCACCGAGAACAGGCGCTGCAACAGGAGTGCTGCGGCGAACGGCGGCACGACGTAGGCCACGATGAGCAGGCACCGGGCGGCGCGGTCCGGCACGCCTCCGGGACGGCGCGACCCGGCCCAGCCGAGCGGCAGGGCGAGCCCGTAGATCGCCAAAACCGCGCTCAGGTTCAGGAGGAGCGTCCAGGGCAGGGCCTCGCCCACGAGCTCCAGCACCGGCCGCGAGTCGCGCAGCGACCGTCCGAAATCGAGTTGGGCCGCGTGCAGGAGCCAGTCTCCGTACCGGGCGGCTATGGTGCGGTCGGTCTCGAGCTCGCGGCGGAGGCGCTCCATCCCCTCGGCGCTCATGGGAGCGCCGGCTTCGGACCAGGTCAGGACCGGATCGGATGGAAGGACGTTGAGGAGGCCGAACGCGAGCAACGAGACGCCCAGGAGGGTCGGGACGATTCCGAGCACCCGCCGCAGGAAGTAGCCGGCCATCAGTGACGGCAGCCCCGCGAGGTCGGAGAGGCGCAGGGTCCGGCCCGCCGGCGTCTCACCTCGGTTCCCGGCGGAGCCGCAAGCCGGCCGCCCCGGGGGACGAGCCCAGGAGGCCCAGGGGGGACGGCTCGATCCCTTCGAAACGCGCGTTCAGGACCGCCGGCACGGCCGGATTGAAGAGGAACGTGTAGGGCTGCTGATCCACGAGGCGCTCCTCGACGCGCCGGTAGAGGCCCTCGCGCACGACCGCGTCGACCGTCCGGCGGCCGGCATCGAGCCAGGCGTCGGTCTCCGCGTCGCGATAGGAGGCGTAATTCTGCCCCCCCTGGATCTGGGAGGAGTGCAGCAGTCCGTAGATCGAGTCGGGGTCCGGCGCGGGGATCATCCCCGAGAGCGCCGCCTGGAAGGAGCCGGATTTGAGGCGCGACCAGAGCGTCTGCCAGTCGAGCCGCTCGATCGACATCCGAATCCCGAGACGCCGGAGATCGTCCTGGGCGACCTGCGCGAATTGCACGTGATTCTCCCCGCTGCTGTAGATCAGGAGGGTGAACCGGAACTGCCGGCCGGCGCGCGTCCTGAGGCCGCTCCTGGGATCGATTCGCCATCCCGCTTCGTCGAGCAGGCGACCTGCGAGGGCCGGATCGTGGGCCAGCGGCCGCGCTCCGCGCCCCTGATGCTCCGGCAGGTCCGCCGCCGCCGTCCCGGCCGGGTCTTTAGACTCCGCCGATGGCTCGTGGGCGGCGTCCAGGGGGAGCAGGTCCTGGAAGGGGGACGCCGTCACCCGCCCGAGCCCCTTCAGGACCGAGCGCACGTAGCCCTCGCGATCGAGCGCCAGGGTCATGGCGCGCCGCACCCTGGGGTCCGTGAAGAAGGGATTCGATCCGTCCCCGCGCCAGACGATGAAATTGAAGTAGAGCGGCACGTACCCGACGTCCCGGAAGCGTCGCTGGAACTCGGGATCGTGTCGTCTCGCCTCCCACTGTGTCGGCGAGAGCCTGGCGAAGTCGATCTCGCCGGCGAGCAGGGCCGGGAGGTTGGTCTCGGGGGCCGGCATGACCCGGAACACGAAGGTGTCGATGGACGGGACGCCGCCCCAGTACCCGGGGTTCGCCTCGACCACGATCTGCTGTCCCGGCTCCCAGGAGACGAAGCGGAACGGCCCCGTGCCGACGGGGGCCCGGTTCTGCTTTGCTGTGGCGAAGTCGGCTCCCCGATACAGGTGAGCCGGCAGGATCGGCACTTCCCAGCTCCGCAGGGCCGGGGCGTAGGGCTCGCGATAGACGACGCGCACGGTGCCGGGGTCGAGGGCCTCGACCCGCTCCACCGTCTGGAAGCCGTCGGCGCGTCCCACCGCGCGGCTCTTGGGATCCACGATGCGCTCGTAGGTGAACAGGACGTCGTCGCTGGTGAACGGCGCCCCGTCGTGGAACCGGACGCCTTCCCGCAGATGGAAGGTCAGCACGCGGCCGTCGCCGGAGAGGTCCCACGAGGAGGCCAGGCACGGCGTCGTCTTGAGCCGCACGTCGTGATCGACGAGCGGCTCGCCGATGACTCGCAGCACCACGGCGCTGGCGATGTCGGTGCCGCTGACGAAGTTGAGAGTGGCAGGCTCGATCGGCAGCGGGAAGACGAAGCGGCCGCCGGTTCGCGCGGGGACCGCAGCCTTGACACCGGGCCCGGCGGGGACCGCGGGCCGCTCGCCGGCCGGCCGGCAGCCCCAGAGGAGTGCCGCGAGCGGCAGGCACAAAAACGCTGCCGCGCGGCGGGGCCTCCCGTGATCCATCGGCCTCCTACTCGATGGTGAACGTCGCCTTGCCCGCGCCGACGTTCCCCAGCAGGTCGCTCACGCGCACGATGATCGTGTGCTCGCCCGGCTTCAGAGAGTCGAGGCCCAGCGTGTAGGTCTCCGTGCGGGAATCGCTGATGCCGTCGGAAGGCTGCAGGAGGCTCCACCGCCCGGCGTCGACGGAGCTGTCGGCCCTGGCGATCGGCCCGGTGCCGTCGGTGGCGGTCACCTCGATCGCCTGGGAGCCGGACCGCCCGCCCTTGCGCACCGTGACCAATACCTGAGGTGGCGTGTTGTCGATGGGGAAGGCGTCGCTCGTGAGGCTGGCGCTCTTCGCCTTGTCCGTGGCATTCGCCGGGGCGTCGCTGGCGTCCAGCCGGACCCTGTACAGTCCGTCCGGAAGCTGCATCGAGTCGAACCCGAAATAGGGCTCGCGCAGAGCCCGCACCAGCGGCTTCCAGACCGATTCCCCCTCGCCCTTGAACCAGAGGTCGTATTGCAGCGGGTCGCCGTTCGGATCCTCGGCCTCCCAATCGAGGGAGCGCATGCCGCGGACGAAAACCCTCTTCTGCGGGATGCCGGATCCGGCTCCCTGATTGTCCCTGTCGTCCTGCACGCGGATGCCGGTGAAGGCGAGGTCCGCCGGCTCGATCTCGGGGAGTCCCGGCTGGCGCTCCCGGACGACACCCGGGGCCTGCAGCGTGAGCCGCAGGATGCGCGGCGGGAGATTCGACTGCACGTAGGCCACGGAGACCGCCTGGAGAGTAGGGCCGTCGCCGCCCCCCTGGCGGCTGAGGCGGGCCCGCCACTGCAGAAAGCGGCCCGGAGGGCTGGAGATGGGGCTGCCGTCGGCCGTCGCGTAAGGGGCCGACCAGTCGCTCCACGTGGCGTCGGCGACGGCGCTGTTTCCGGTGCGGGTCGAGAGCTCCACCTTCGACCCCTGCGGCACCATGGCGCGCCAGGAGATCCGCCCCCAGCGCGCCGTGCTCCGGGCGTCGCGCGGCGCGGACTGGTAGGTGCCGCTGTCCCCCTGAGCGGGATCGAGGACGTGGAGGCGCCCGACGTTGCTCGAGGCCACGTAGACGCGGGATCCGGCGACCAGAAGCGACGTCACCTGCGACTGGGGCAGCTTGGCCAGGAGGGTGCTCTGCTGGAGCCCCGTGAGGGCGCGAACCCGTCCCGGCTCTCCGGTGCCGATGATCGGCCGGCCGGCCTGATCGAGCGCCAGGGCATACACGATCTCGGTCGGAGAGGACCAGAGCGTGACGACCGTGCCGTCCGAATCGATCCGGTACACCTCGCTCTTGGGCGGCGGCCCCTGCGGCGTGACCACGGCGCTGACGGAGGTCACCGTGACCGAGGGCGAGGCCTGTCCCTCATCGATGCCCGGAAGCGCCACGGGGGGCTGCCCGGGAAGCCCCGCCGGCCCCTGCTCCCGGCCGGCCGGGGGCGTCGCCGGCTGCGGCGTCAGCAGAGGAGCGGACGCCTCACCCTCGCCGCCGATGGCCGCGGCGTACACCGTTCCTTTGGCGTCCACGGCAACGGCGGCGATCTCCCGCAGCGGTGAGTCGTAGAGCACGGCCGCCTTCCCCGCCGGCGTGATCCGGTACACCAGACCCTTCCCGTCCGACCCGGCGATGAGATCGCCCTGGGATTCGAACGCCAGGGCGACGATGTGGAACTCCTCGCTGTCGAAGAAAGTCTCCGCCTTGCCGGGTCCCGGGATGCGGTAGATGACGCCGCGCTCGCCGGTGGCGGCGTAGAGATCACCCTTCGGCCCGACCGCCAGGGCCCAGATGTAGCGATCCTCCGGTTGGTAGTAGATCTCCCCCTTCCCCTCCCCGGTGATCCGGACGATCTTCCCCTCGGGCATGGTGCCGGCGAACAGCGTGTCGCTCCGATCCACCGCCAGCGCGCGCACGGCGAGGTCGCCGGTCTCGTAGTAGACGGAGCCGGCGGCGGCGCGCGGCACGCGGTAGATCGAGCCGCTCTTGCCCCCTCCCGCGTAGAGGTTCCCCTTGCCGTCGACCGCCAGGGACCACAGGAAGGGCTCGGAGGACTGTTCCAGCGTCGGCACGTTCATGATTGTGAGGCCCGGGCTGAGGGAGAGCTCGCCGGTGGCGCCCACGGCGACCCCCTCGGGCTTGCCCTTTTCGAACTCGTCGAGGGTCTCGACGGTCCAGAGGACCGGCGTCACGGCCGGAGCGGCGGAGGGGACGAGCAGCAGGACGAAAGCGGCGATGGACACTCGGCGTTCGAGCACTCACTCCTCCACGTCGATGACCAGCTGCCGGTACCCGTCGACGGCGAGGGCCAGGGGGATCGATTCCTCGGCCACGCCACGGTACCAGAGTCTCAGGTAGTTGCCCCGGGTCTGGGGTCGAGCCATGACCTGCGACACGGAGGGCGGCAGGTTCGGCAGCCGTTCCCCCTGGAACAGGAGGCCGTTGTCGCTCCGCGTCAGGACCACGTACAGCCGGTCGTTGCTGCGCAGGTGGTTGATGAGCCAGATGAGGCGGTCGAGATCCTTCGGCACGAAGTCGTCCATCTGATCGGTGTCCGTCCGCGCCAGGGTGAACGCGTCGCCGACCTGGAGGATGAGGCGGCCGGGCGGGACCTCGCGGGGGATGGTGATGTCGAGCTCCCGAGTGACCTCGGGCCCGCGGAACGGCTTGATGCCGACAGCGACCTGCACGCTCTCGCCGGCGTGCACGCGGTCGCGGTTGACCCAGGCGCGCTCCAGGCGGGCCGTCTTGCGCTCGTCGGAGATCCCCAGGTTCAGTTCGATACCTTCGATGTGCACCGAGCGGTATTCGCTGCCGAGCAGGATCTGCGTGATGAAGGCCACGGTTCCCGAGGCGTACAGGCGGCTCAGGTCGCCGGCGAACAGGTTGCGGAGCTCGATGTCCTCGGCCCCGGCGACGTGGATGGTGGACCCGGCCTTGTAGGAGACGCTGAGCTCTCCGTAGTCCTTCACGTCGCTGCTGAGGACAGCGTTGAGCGCGGCGTACAGAAGATACGGGGCGAGGAATGGGTCCTCGACCAGATCGAAGGACACGCGGCGCGGGCGCCCCCGGTCGGGCTGCAGCTCCATGCGCACCGGGATGGTCCGCGGCTTCTTGCCGAGGTACCCGAAGACGCCCGTGGACCGGTCCTGCCGGAACACGCCCACGTTGTCGCCGGCGCTGGCGAACTTGAACGACGACTCGAGCGACGGCATGAGCGCGGTGACCCGGGCCGTGGACATGAGGAGCTCGGTCGGACCGAGGTTCAGCAGCGGGTGGCCGCAGGCGTACAGCCGGTCTCCGTCACGGTGCGTGACCGTGCAGACGGCGGCGATCTCCACGTCCCCGCGGACCAGTCCGATGGCGACGCCGGACCCCGGCGGCAGTGTCGCGTCCCCCGGGGCTCCGCGTCCGGCCGACCCGCCCTGGACCGGAAGGAGCCCCGCCCGCCGCAAGCCCGGGGCCAACTCCTCCACGACGCGGGGCGGGAATCCGGTGAAGAGCAGGGGAGTGCCGATGGGCGCCATGGAGGGAGCGCCGTTCACCTCGCTCCCCATCGCCCGGTCGAAGTAGGAGGAGAAATGGGAGACCAGCAGGCCGGGGTCGCGCAGGAACCGCAGGCCGGCCGGTCCGGCCGCCTCCGGCAGGACCGCCGAGGCGCGCGTGGATGCGACGTCATGCTCTTCGATCGTCAGCATCTCCTGGATCGGCACGACCCCCGCGATCGGCTCCTTGGCGAACCCCCAGGTGTAGGCCACGGCGCCCGCGAGCCTTCCTCCCAAATAGATCGGGCTGCCGCTCATGCCGCTCAGCACTCCCGTCGTTGCGAGTGGTCCCCCCGAGAGGCGCACGAGGATGAGGTTGCGTCGCGGAGCGATGTTCTCGAGCGTGCCGAGCACCTCGACCTGGAAGTCATCCACCCGCGTTCCCTCGAAGACCGTGCGGCCGGACCCCGACATGCCGGCCTTGACCTCGCTGAACGGGAGAATGGACTGATCCGCGGCCTCGGAGCGGGGCGGCAGCAGGGCGAGGGCGCAGCAGAGGAAGAGCGCCGCCGGGGCCAAGCGCCCCACGCGGCGCCGGATGGCGCTCCGGACGGCGGCGGGCGGACGATCCAGACGGCCGGCGCTCCAGGTGCGTACGACGTCGGTCATGCTGTCGATGTCCGGATCCCCCGCCCACAAGCCGCAAAACTATAGCACAGCGTCGCGAGCCGGAAAGGCCGGCGGCCCGGGCCCGGCCCGGGGCTCCGCGTCACATGCGCTCGGGGACGGGGATCCCCATCAGTCCGAGGGTGCGCCGCATCTGCGCCATGAAGAGCCAGGTCAGGACGACCCGGCCGCGGCGCCAGACCGGATCGGGCTCCTTCATGACCGGATACCGGTGGTAGAAGGTGTTGAAGCGCTGTGCCAAGGCGAAGGCATACTTGGCGAGGAGCGACAGCTCCAGCGACGAGACGGCCTGGCGGACATTCTCCTGGAAGCGAGCCATCTGCACCAGGAGCCCCCAGTGCTCCTCCGCGTCCTTGCCGTCGGGAAGATCGAACGCGGCCGACTCTGCCAGGCGGCGGGCCTCGTCCTCGTCGGGCCCGCCCGCGCGGGCCATCTTCTCGAAGATCCCCGCCGCCCGCACGACGGCGTACTGGAGGTAGGGCCCCGTCTCGCCCTCGAAGGACAGCGCCTCGTCGAAATCGAACGCCAGGACCTTGTTGCGTGTGAACTTGAGCATGAAATAGCGCACGGCGCCGACGGCGATGTCGCGGGCCATACGCGACGCCTCCTCAGGAGCGAGATCGGCGTTTCGGGCCCGCACTTCCCGGAGAGCCCGCTCCTCGACGGCGTCCAGGAGATCGTCGGCCTTGACGCCGAGGCCCTTACGCCCGGACATCCCGATGTAGGCGCGGCCGCGATCCGCGTCGGCCAGGGCCATGCCGAGCTGCTCCGCGGCGCGCGGCGTGAGCGCGACCATCTCGTACGCGAAATGGACGGATCGATCGGCCTGCTCCTGGTAGCCGAGCGACCTCAGCCCCTCCGCCACGATCGCCTGAAGGTAGGACTGCCGGACGTCGATCACGTTGTAGACGCGCGCGGCCTTGCCGAACGGCGGGTGCGTTCCGGGCCCCGGGCTCTCGGTGCTGGACCAGACCCGGTGGCCGTCCGGGTCCTCCTGGAAGACTTCGTAGTGGAAATCGATCGGCAGGAGGCCGAACTTCCAGAGCTGGTAGGCGATGTCCTTGCCGACGTACGTCACGGTGCCGTTGCTGCGCACGATGATCTTCTCGCTTTCCTTGAGGTCGGCGAAGCGCTCCCCTTCGAGGGCCATCACCCAGCAGCCGGCCCGCTCTCCGCCGTCCACCCGCACGATCGCGCCGCGCTCCCGGAGCAGGGCGAACGCCGCCTCCCAGAAGCGGCCCCTCAGGATGTCCCCTTCCCAGGGGAGGAAGTCGTACGTCACTCCGATGCGCCGCATCGTCGTGAGGTGGCGGAGGACGATGCGGCGGGTAAGCCAGCGGGCGAGGGCCCCCACCTCACCGCGCCCCTCCTCCAGATCCTTCAGCATCGCCGGCTGCAGCGCGCGCCGGGAGGGCTCCTTCTCGTACATCTCCGTGACGCGGGCGTACAGATCCCAGCAGAATCGATCGATCGGCTCTTCGATCGTCTGCGCCTGCTCGAGCCCCCAGCCGAGAATGTCGCGGAAGCCGATGAGCACGTCGGCCACCTGGACGCCGGTGTCGTCGATGTAGTTCTGCACCTCGACCCTGTGGCCCAGGAAGCGCAGCATGCGCGCCAGGCTGTCGCCGAGCACCGCGTTTCGCAGGTGGCCGATGTGCGCGGCCTTGTTCGGATTGATGTTGGTGTGCTCCACGATGACCGGCGCGCCCGTCGTCTCGGCGGCGGCCGACTGTGCCTCGCGCGCCAGCGCGCGCAGGGCCTCCCCGCGATCGACGTACAGGTTGAGGTAGCCGGCTCCGCCGGCCTCGACGCGCAGCAGCCAGGGAGCGCCCGGGAAGGCGGCCGCCAATTCGGAGGCGATGACCCGCGGCGGCCGCTTCAGCTGCTTGGCCAGCTCGAAGGCGACCGGGCTGGCCAGATCGCCCATGCCGGGGCTGGGCGGGTATTCGACGACCACCTTCTGCAGGGCCGCCCCGTAGAGACGCCGGGCCAGATCCCGGATCGCCGCAGCACTTTCCTCCTTGAACGCTTCCACACGAGCCTCCGGGCGCGAAGTCTAGGGGGGTCAAGGGGAAATAGCAATGGTACTCCGGCGGTCGTGATGACGAGCAGTTATCATGTCGGCGTGACCAGCGACAGGTGCAGCATCCCGGCCCGGGCGGGGCGGCCGGGCCCGTGGTTCTCGACGGTGGTGCTCCTGCTCGGCCTCTGCGGCTGTCCTTCTGGCGACGTCTCGAAGCCGGCCGGCGTCGCCGACTCCGGCCAGGGACAGGACCCTCGGGACAGGACGGCGGGGCGCGAGGCCGCGATCGGCCTCGGTCTCCTGCGCCAGGGGGACCTGGCGGGCGCCGAGCCGGCGCTCCTGGAGGCGAGCCGCAGGGCGCCCGGGGACGCCCGGCTTCTCGAGGCCCTGGGATTCGTCTACCGGCGCACCGACCGGCTGCAGAAGGCTGAGGAGACGTACCGCGCCGCCATCCAGGCCGCTCCGGGGAGCGCCACAGCGCACCTGGGGCTGGCCGAGGTCCTGAGCGACTCGGGACGAAACCCGGAGGCGCTCGACGCCGTGCAGGAGGCCAGGCGACTTGATCCCGGGAACGTCCAGGCGCGGGTCAAGGAGGCGCTCCTGCTGCAGCGGACCGGCCGCCCGGCGGAGGCTGCGGAGAAGGCGCGGGCGCTCGTCGCCGACAGGCCGGGGGAGATCGAGGCGCATTACATCCTCGGCCTGGCGCTCGAGGACCAGGGGGATCTCAAGGCGGCCGCGACCGAGCTGGAGCGGGTGGTCGAGGGCGATCCGGGACATCTGGCGGCGCTGAGCCGCCTGGTCACCCTCGACACCAGGCTGGGGCGGCCGCGCGACGCGGAGCGCGCCCGCGAGGCGCACCGCAAGGCCCTGGCGCAGCGCCGCGTCGAGGACAAGGTCCGGGGTCACCGACTGAAAGGGGTCGAGGCGTTCAACCGCGAGGACTACGCCGCGGCGCTGTCGGAGTTCGAGGTGATCGCGCGCGAGGACCCGTCCGATTACCAGGCCCCGCTCTTCATCGGCTCGTCGCTGATCGCCCTGGGACGACGGGACGAAGCCCGGAAGGCACTCGCGAGAAGCCTCGAGCTCCAGCCGCGCAACGAGCGGGCGCTCATGGAGCTGGGGCGTCTGGAGGCGCTGGAGAACCGGCTCGAGGAGGCCGCCACGGCGCTGCGGAGGGCGATCGCCCTGAATCCGGAGTTCGCGGAGCCGCACTACTTCCTCGCCGGCGTCCTGGCGGCGCGTGGCGAGATCGACGCCGCGCGCGCCGAGACACGCCGCTACGAGGAGCTCAAGGCCCGCTCCCGGGGCTCGGCGATGGAGATCGTCCCCGAAGGGGGCGCGCCATGAAGGTCACGCTCCGGCTCCCGCGACCGATCCGCGGCGGCGCCGCGGCGGCGGCCGCCTGCGCCCTGGCGGCGACCTCCCTGCTCCGCTGCGGGGTGGCGCAGCGCGAGGCCGCCGCACCGGCCGACCCGCCGGCGTTCGTCTCCTTCACCGACGCGACGGCCGCGTCGGGTCTCGCCTTCCGCCACGTGAACGCGGCGACCGGCCAGAAGTACATGCAGGAGACGCTCGGCTCCGGCGTCTGCGTCTTCGACTACGACGGCGACGGACGGCAGGACGTCTACTTCGTCCAGAGCGCCGCGCTGCCCGGCTACCAGGCGACGACGAAGCCCCGCGCCGCTCTCTTCCGCAACCTGGGAGGCGGCCGGTTCGAGGAGACGACCTCGAGCGCCGGCGTGGCGGACGAGGACCACCTCGGCATGGGGTGCGTGGCGGGCGATCTGGACGGCGATGCTGACCGCGACCTCTACGTCACCGGATACGGCCGGAACGTGCTCTTCCGCAACAACGGCGGCGGGACGTTCAGCGACGTCACGAAGTCCTCCGGTGCCGTGGGGGGCCTCTGGAGCGCCAGCGCCACGCTGTTCGACGCGGACGGCGACGGCGATCTCGATCTCTACGTGACCAACTACGTCGACTACGACATGCACGACAACCTGTACTGCGGCGAGAACCGTCCCGGCTACCGGACCGTCTGCCACCCCAAGAACTTCGACAGTCAGCCCGACGCTCTCTATCGCAACCGTGGCGACGGCACCTTCGAGAACATCGCCGATCGGGCGGGAGTCGCCGATCGGACAGGCAAGGGTCTCGGGGTGGTGGCCGGCGACATCGACGACGACGGCGATCAGGACCTCTACGTGGCGAACGACGACACCCCCAACTTCCTGCTGCTCAACCAGGGCGACGGCACGTTCGATGAGGTGGGGGAGCTGGCGGGCGTCGCCCTGTCGGAGGAGGGCGTGCCTCAGGCGGGGATGGGCACCGACATGGCCGATTTCGACGGCGACGGGCGCCTCGACCTGTTCGTGACCAATCTCTCCGAGGAGATGAACGAGCTGTACCGCAACGAGGGGGACGGGACGTTCTCGAACGCCACCTTCAGCTCGGGCGTGGGCCCGCCCTCCCTGCCCCTTCTGGGATTCGGCACGTTCTTCTTCGACGCCGATCAGGACGGCGATCTGGACCTGTTCGTCGCCAACGGCCACATCATCGACAACATCGCCCTCTACAGCGACACCGTGACCTTCGAGCAGCCGCCGCTGCTGTTCCGCAACCTGAGCCGGGGAACCTTCGACCTGCCAAAGGCAGAGGGACCACTCTTGAAGCACTACGTCGCCCGCGGCGCCGTGCCGTTCGATTGCGACGACGACGGGGACGAGGATATCGTAATGACTCAGAACGATCGGCCGGCGCTGCTGCTGCGCAACGACGGCCCGTCCCGCGGTCACTGGCTGACGCTGATCCTCGCCGGGCGGCATCCCAACCGGGACGCCGTCGGCGCGCGCGTCACCCTGGTCGCCGCGGATCGGCGGCAGGTCCGCGTCGCTCGCACCGCCTCGTCGTATCTCTCCCAGGGGGATCGCCGAATCCATTTCGGGCTCGGACCGACAGCAGCCATCGACAAGGTGATCGTGCGCTGGCCCGGACGAGGCGGCGGCGCGGAGGAGTTCGGCGTCCCGGGCGTCGACCGTTTCGTGACCCTCGAGCAGGGGAAGGGGAGGGCCGTGGCTCCCGCGCGCTGAAAACGCCTCGTGGCGTGACGCCACCTGAGCGATCCCACGCCAGGGGCCGGCGCCAGGGAGTGAGCCGCGTGCCACCGTCCGAAGACATGAGGTCCTCCGTCTGGACCGATGACCGATTGGACCTCGAGAGTCTTGGGACATCCGAGGAGCCGGTGCCGCGTTCGTCGGGTCGTCGGAGACCGAGCGACGGGGTCCCTCCGCGCGTCCCTCAGCGCGGTGGGCGGAGCGAGGCGACGCGAGGGGAGGCTCGCGCGAGCGAGCCGGACCCGTGCCCGGCGAACGCGGCGCCGGCTCCTCGGGCGCGCGAGTTCGAGCGATCGATCGGTTAGCGGGAAGAGGTGCGCACGCTTGCGACGTGCGAGCGCTCGACCAGGCCGGCGCTGGTGATCCCCTCGACCTGATAGTAATAGCGCCGCTCGGGGCGTGCTCCGTCGTCGACGAAGACGTATCCGGTGTCGGCGTCGCCATCGCCGTAGGCCGGGACGGCCACGCTGTTCAGTCGTGTGTACGGCCCGTCGGGCCGCTCGGCGCGGTAGATGTTCCACGCCACGAGCCCTTTCTCGGACGCCGTTGTCCACTGCAGCACGACCGATCGACCGACGGCTTCGGCGGTAAAACCCGCCAGGTCGAAGGGGGAGAACGGATCGTTGACGGCCTGGACGTCGAAACGGCTGGCTCCCGCCTCGCGCGTGGTCGCCTCGTTGCGCAGGAGGATCCAGGTTTCCTTCGCCTCGCCCCATGGAACCGAGACGCGTCCGCGACCCTCCTCCATGGGCACGGACACCAGCACGGGAGGTCCGGCTCGCTCCTGAAAGATCAGGAGATCCGCCGCGGGGCGGCCGCCCTCGGCGGTGAGCGACAGATCCACCGTGCCGCGCGCGCGCTCCGCCGGGATCCTGAACGCGATGCTCCCGGTCGGCTCGATCGGACCGACGGGACCGAGGAGGAGCGGCAGCGTGCGTCCCACCGATTCCAGGGAGGCCCGGGGCATGGAGCGGGCCAGAGAATAGTGCGCTCCGTCGTCGCGATCCCCTGTGAACAGATCCCAGATCCCCTTCTCGCGCAAGGCGGAAATGAGGCTGAGACTCTGGGTGCGCCTCAGGACGGCGTCGGCCGCCTGCAGAGGGTCGGTCGCTCCGGCCGCGAGCTCGTCCCAGACCTGGCGGACGATCGAGGGGTCTCCCGTCCGCTCGGCCAGAAACAGCGGCCAGAGGAGCGCCCCCTGCATCAACCGGAGCCCGTCCGACGGCAGGCCGACCGTCGGCCGGTCGAGCCGCGACTGGAGGCTGTCCCGCTGCGCCTCCAGATCGCCCGTCGCCAGGAGGGTCAGCCACGCTGCGGTGGCTTCGTGCCACCAGGCGTCGGTGCGCGCCGCCTGTAGCAAGGAGAGGTGCGCCACCTGGTGCAGGACCGCCGGCATGATGCGATCCTCCGGCAGGGTCGCATCGAGCACGATGGACGGTCCTGTGGGCTGCGGCGAGGTCCTGGAGGGCAGGAGGAAGCCTTCCAGGCCGCGGCCGAGCGGCACGAGAGCCACGGTGATACTCGCGGGTCCGGGCGCCGGATCGGGGTAACCGAGGGTGTCGACGAGCCAGGCGCGCGCCGCCGCCAGCGCCTCCATCACCTTCTGGACGGCTTCCGGCGGCCCGTCCAGGTCTCGCCGACTCCAGAGCGGGGCGGATGCCGGATAACGGACGGAGAACCGGCCGTCACGCGTGACGGCAATTCTGTCGTCGGGAAGCGGAGTGGGTGCGGCCAGCGCCGCGATCGCCTGCCGCCACGCCTCGGAGCCGGCCGAGGCGCCGCGATCGACGGGCAGCAGGAGAGGTGTGCCACAGGCGACCGGGAAGACCTCGACGCCAGCAGCGGCCGCCAGAAGCCCTGCAGGACCCTCAGCGTAGGCTTCGGCGGTGAGACGCCGTTCCGCCCCCGAGGCGGCCAGGGACGACAGGCTGAGATCCCCTCCCTCGGCCGCCAGGAAAGGGGCCGGTCGGGACATCAGAAGGAGCAGGATCAGGGCTGCGGGACGCAGGCGCACTCTCGACCTCGGGGTTCGCTCGACCGCAGGAATATAGGATACAAACCCTTGCAGGTCAAGGCAATCCGCGGTATTCAAAGGTTCTCGAGGGTCGCTCGCTGCGGGGCCCGATCCGCACGCCCGGCGTGTTCCAGGGCCCCGGGAGAGGGGGTCCCCGAGAGTAGAATGTCACAGTGGCTGGGGACCCAAGTGGACGCTCACGCCCCGCGACCGCACCGATTGCTGAGACCCGGTCCAATCCTCCTGCTCGCCCTGCTCGCGGGGCCGGCGCCGCTTTTGGCACAGACGGCCGGGAGCATCAGGGGCCAGGTCACAGACGACCGAGGCCTCCCCCTCGAGGGCGCCACGATAGGTGTCAGCAACGCCGCGCTGTCAGTGACCGGCCGCGCCGCCCTGAGCGACGAAGAGGGGCGGTTCCAGGTCGGCAGCCTTCCACCCGGCGCCGACTACCAGGTTGCGGCGATCTATCCCGGATTCGCGGGCGCCGTCCTCACCGACATCGAGGTCCTCCCCGGCCAGGCGACGCTCGTCCGCATCGGCCTCCAGAAGCAGTCCGACACGCTGCAGGAGAGGGTCCAGGTCAAAGCCCAGGCGCCGGTCGTCAACCTCCAGGACGTGACGGGTCAGGCGCGATTCACCTCCGAGTTCATCGACTCTCTGCCGATCCTGGGCCGCAACTACCAGGATCTCCTGGCGCTGGCCCCGGGCGTCAGCGACATCGACGGCGACGGCAACCCGAACATTCACGGGGCGCGCGACACCGACGTCATCACGCTCGTGGACGGCGTGTCCACGACCGATCCGCTGACGGGGAAGATCGGAGCGCAGCTCAACATCGAGTCGATCCAGGAGATCGAGGTCAAGACGAGCGGCGCCCCGGCGGAGTTCAGCCGCGCCCAGGGGGGCTTCGCCACCATCATCACCAAGTCGGGGGGGAACAAGTTCGAAGGGACGTTCAAGTTCTATTGGCGCGGATCGAGCCTGGACGGCGACGGAGCCGGCATCGACGATCCGACGCTCCACGGCGGGCTCGGCGAGAACGATCTCCGGGGGACCTCCTTCAACGACTTCCTGCCGTTCCTGTCGCTCAGCGGCCCCATCGTCCGGGACCGCGCCTGGTTCTTCCTCGCCAGCGAGTACGTGCAGCTCGAGGAGCCAATCAACGCCCTCAGCAACGCCTTCGTGGCGGGCCAGCGGGAGTTCCGGCAGTTCGCCAAGGCGACCTGGCAGGCCGCCCCGAACCACCGCCTGGCCCTGTCGCTGAACTACGACCCGCAGGAGTTCGACAGCCAGGGGCTCAACAGCTTCACCGAGCCGGAATCAGCGTACGTGCTGAGGCAGGGCGGCACGGTGCTGACCGTGAAGTGGGTCGCCGTCCTGAGCCCGTTCGTCTCGCTCGAGACCTCGGTCTCCGACTTCGACGAGCGCCCTTCGCGCTCGCCCGCGCTCGGGCCCGACACCAACAGCAACGGATACAACTGGAGCGATCGGAACGGCAACACGTTCAGCGAAGTGAAGGAATTCGATCCGGGCGAAGACTTCGACGTCGACGGCGTCTTCGACGTGTTCGAGCGCTCGACCCTCCAGGGGGGCGTCCAGGTGCCCCGGGACGACGACGGGGACGGGCGGCGCACTCCGGAGGGCGCCTGCGAAGGCTTCAGCCGCGAGGACGTCGACTGCGATGGCCGTCTCGACTCGATCACCGAGGACACCAACGGCAACAACCGGCTCGACGCGGGGGAGGACCGGGATCGCGACGGCCACCTCGACCTCGGCACCGAGGATCGCAACGGCAACAACGTCCTGGACGACAGGCCCCGCCCTGCCGCCGAGTATCCCTACGGCCGCCTGCAGCCGATCCCTCCGGACCGCCTGTACACCATCAGCCAGCAATCCGGCATCACGAGCGGCCCCTACTACCAGGACTTCACCGACGAGCGGACGAGGTTCACCTGGCGCCAGGATCTGGGGCTGTTCGTGCCCGACTTCTACGGCAGCCACGACATGAAGATGGGCCTGGTCCTGGAGCGCGAGGCGTTCGGGCGGACGACCGAGGGGCGCCCGATCGTCGCGCCGATCTTCCGCACTCCCAGCCAGGGGCCCAGCACGGTGCGGGCCATCGTCCCCGCCGAGAACCGCGTCCACAACGAGGCGACGGCGGTCACCGGCGGACTCTACGTGCAGGACAGCTTCAAGCCGTTCCCCAACCTGAGCCTGGGGCTCGGATTGCGGTTCGACCGAGAGGCCACCGACTCCTTCGGCTTCACGTTCTTCGAGCCGTCCGAGGAGCGGGCGCAGTTCGATCGCCTGAACGCCATCATCGGCGGCGAGGCCGACGTCGGCAACGATCTCCAGGCCGGGAACAACGACGGCATCATCAGCCACGGGATCCGGTCCGATCCGCTCTTCATGGGCTCCGCCGGCGTCCTGGGCATCGAGGCCGTCCTCGGGCCGTTCGCCGATCCCGTCAAGGTCGCGGCGGTGTCCCGCATGACCCGCCACCACATCGTCACCCCCATCTTCTCGGAGCAGCTGCAGGGGCTGTTCCCCGATCTGGGGACCGGCGAGGAGGTGACGCAGGCGCGCTTGAAGAGCCTCGGGATCGTGCCCCAGCACGAGGAGGCCTTCCGCCTGACCAACAACAATCTGTCGCCGCGGCTTTCGGTGTCGTGGGACCCGCTCTCCGACGGCCGGACCAAGGTCTTCGCGACCTGGGGACGCTACTACGACAAGCTCTTCCTCAACACCGTGGTGGCGGAGGAGGGGCCGGACACGATCAACCGCTACTACATCCTGGACCCGACCGGTGTGGATCTCCCCGGCATCCCAAACCGCCAGATCGGACAGTCCATCTCCAAGGCGCCCCCCTCCACCACGCAGATCGATCGCGGCCTGCAGACGCCGTTCAGCGACGAGTTCACCTTCGGGTTCGAGCGCGAGCTGGCGCCGGAGCTGGCGCTGGCTATCACGTACGTCCAGCGGGACTACCGCCTCCAGCTCCAGGACGTCGACGCCAATCACGCGCTCCGCTTCGGCTCCGACGGCCGGCCCCTCGACCAGCTCGGGACACTGCCGTCGGGGACGCTGCCCGCGAATGCGGTTCGCCGGGAGCCCGACGGGCGGCCGGACCTCTACATCTACAATTTCTTCTTCAACCAGGTGCTGCGGGTCGGCAACTACAATGAGGCCACCTATCGAGGGATGACCCTGGAGCTGGTGAAGCGCCTGTCGCGACGCTGGGAGCTGCAGGGGTCCTACACCTACTCGCGCGCCCAGGGGCAGGCGGAGGACTTCCAGTCGAGGCTCGGGAACGACCCGTCGACGGTCGAGTCGGAATACGGCTATCTCACCTACGATCAGCGCCACGTCGTCAAGCTGAATGCGAGCACCTTCCTGCCCCGGGACTGGCAGCTGGGGGTGAGCGCCGCCTGGGGCTCAGGACTTCCGTACTCGATCGCGTCGCGCTTTTTCGCCCTGGACAACGTCGACTACCAGCAGTTCCGAACGCGCTACGGCTACACGGGCGTGACGAACAACACCCCCACCTTCATCACGGTGAGCCGCAACAGCCTGCGGAACGACGCGACCTTGATGCTGGGTGCCCGGGCGCGCAAGAACCTGGTCCTGGGGCGGACGACCGCCGGCCTCTTCATCGAGGTCTTCAATCTTCTCAACACCGACGATCTGCACCTCGAACGCTACGAGCCGGTGCCGCCGAACCTGAGCGACCCGACCTCGGACAAGTCGGGGCCGCTCCAGCTCGACGGCTCGCGCCAGTTCGGCAGAAGGTTCCAGATCGGCTTCCAGGTTTCCTTCTGACGGAGGCCGGACTGTACGACCTCCTGGCGCGCCTCAGCGACGTGAAGGGGATTGGGCCGCGCCGGGCCGAGGCGCTGGAGCAGGTCGGCCTGCGGACGGTCGAGGATCTGCTGTTCCACCTGCCGTTCCGCTACGAGGACCGCAGCGCCTTCCTGCCGATCGGGGCGCTCCAGGCCGGGGTGCGGGCTACCGTGCGGGGCCGCGTGCTGACCGCGGTGCTGCGCCGGACGCGCATGCGCGGCTTCTCGATCTTCGAGGCCCTCATCGAGGACGGCAGCGGCGCCATCCGCGCCGTGTTCTTCAACCAGCCCTACTTGCGCACCCTCCTGACGCGCGGCCGCGAGGTGATCCTGTACGGAGAGGCGACCATGCCGCGCCGCGGCCGCCACGGGCTGGCTCTCGAATCGCCCCAGTTCGAAGTCGTGGCGGAGGGGGAGGGGGAGGCGATTCACACCGGGCGGGTGGTGCCGATCTACCCCCGGCTGCCGGAGCTCTCGACGCGCTCCATCCGCCGGCTCACGCACGGGATACTCAAGGGGCTGCCGGAGGACCTGGCCGATCCGCTGCCGCAGGGCGTGGCCGCCGCGCGCGGCTTCCCCTCGCGGAGGCAGGCGCTCCTGGAGGCGCACTTTCCGCCCGAGGACACCGACCCAATCGAACTGCAGCAACGGCGGACGCCGGCGCTGAGACGGCTCATCTTCGAGGAGTTCTTCTTCCTGCAGCTGGGGTTCGCGCTCTCCCGGAGCGGCCACGAGGCGGCGGCCCGCCCGGGGCCGGCCCTGCGCGTCGACGAGGCGCTGCGCGACCGGCTGCGGTCTGTCCTGCCGTTCCGGCTGACCGGCGCCCAGCGCCGGGCCCTGCAGGAGATCGCTCGCGACCTCATGTCGGAGCGCCCCATGAACCGCCTGCTCCAGGGGGATGTCGGGTGCGGCAAGACGGTTGTGGCGCTCCTGGCCGCGCTCCTGGTGGTCGAGAACGGCCTGCAGGCGGCCTTTATGGCGCCGACCGAGATCCTGGCCGAGCAGCACCACCGGACCTTCTGCCGGCTGCTCGCCGGCCGCGGACTTCCGGTGGGGCTGCTGACGGCCTCCGTCCAGGGGGCGGCCCGCCGCCAGGCGCTGCGCGCGCTGCGGTCGGGGGTCTTGCCGCTCGTCGTCGGCACGCACGCCCTCACCGAGGAGGAGGTCGGTTTCAAGTCCCTCCGGCTGGCGGTGATCGACGAGCAGCACCGCTTCGGCGTCGTCCAGCGGGCGCGGCTGCGGGACAAGGGGGAGACGCCGGACGTCCTGGTGATGACGGCCACCCCCATCCCTCGCTCTCTCGCGCTGACGGTCTACGGGGATCTCGACATCACGGTCATCGACGAGCTCCCGCCCGGACGCCGCCCCGTGAAGACCTTCGTGCGCGAGGAGCCGTCGCGGGGGCGCGTCTACGCGTTCGTGCGCGATCAGGTCGAGGCCGGACGCCAGGCCTACGTCGTCTTTCCCCTCATCGACGAGAGCGAGAAGATCGACCTCCGGGCGGCGACGGCCATGGCCGAGGATTTGCGCAGGACGGCGTTCCCCGGCATCCCGGTCGGGCTCCTGCACGGGCGGCTGAGAAGCGAGGAGCGCGACGCCGTCATGGCCGATTTCGCGGCGGGCCGGACGCCGGTGCTGGTCGCGACGACGGTGATCGAAGTCGGGATCGACGTCCCGAACGCGACTGTCATGGTCATCGAGCAGGCGGAACGCTTCGGGCTGTCGCAGCTGCACCAGCTGCGGGGCCGCGTCGGACGCGGCGCGCACCACAGTTACTGCATCCTGATGCCGGGCGCCGGGATCACAGAGGAAGCGCGGCGGCGCCTGGAGGTGCTGTGCGCCACCGAAGACGGGTTCGAGGTCGCCCGTCGGGATCTCGAATTGCGCGGGCCGGGGCAGTTTTTCGGCACGCGCCAGTCCGGGCTCCCGGACTTGAGGGCCGGGGACATCCTGCGCGACCAGGACATCCTCGAGGATGCCCGGACCGCCGCGCGGCAGGCCGCCGGCGCGACCCGCGAGGACGCGAGAGGCCGACTCGTCCTCGAGCACATGGCCCGCCGCTTCGCGGGGCGCCTCGGGATGATCCAGATCGGTTGATCAGGACGACAGGCGGTTCTCCAGAGCGTCGAGGAGCGTGGCGGTGCGCGTCGCGCGCCGCCGGGCGCGACCACGCAGCTCGCGCCGGAGGCGGATCAGATCCGCGCTCCGGTCGACGTCGTACCAGGGTTTCAGGAGGCGGATGCCGAGGCGCGCCCTCCGGGCGCGGCGCAGCGTGGTCCGCAGCACGCCCGCCGTGCCCCAGGCGACGCGCCGGAACAGCGGCGGCCGGTCGCGCCTGAGGCCCACCAGGTAGTAGCCGCCGTCGCGGGCGGGACCGAGGACGAGGTCGGCGCCGGCCCGGAGCGCGCGACAGGCCTCGACCAGGCGGGACGCCGGGATCGTCGGGCTGTCCCCGCCGACCAGGACGACGCCGCCGTAGCCCTGTCGGAGGAGATGCAGGAAGGTCCGCCGCATCCGTGCCCCGAGATCACCCCCCCGCTGCGGCAGTCGCCGGAACCCGCGCAGCGCCGAGGTGAGCGCGCCGCGACGGGGGGGCTCCCAGGGGCTGCTGAAGGCGACCCACGGGACGGCTCCCGAGCGGCGGGCGGCCGTCCGCACGACCTGGGCGACGTCCTCGAGGAAGGCGGTGTGCAGCCGGCAGGCCTCGCGCGCGGTCAGGGGAGGCGTGAGCCGGGTCTTGACGAGTCCCGGACGGGGAACGCGGGCAAAGAGGACGAGGGCGGTTCCGGACGCCTTCCGCGAGCGGCGCCTGCCTCGCCGGCCCGATCGCGCGTGCCCGGCGCGCGTTACGGTTGCGGCGGCAGCCAGTGCGTGTGGGTGGTGGAATCGGGCATCAGGCCGACGTAGAGAATGGCAGACAGGAGGAGCGGGCTGAGCACGATGAGGATGAGCGCGTACTTCTCGAACTTGAGGTGCATGAAGTAGGCGGCGACCATGCCGGCCTTCACGAGCGCCAGGGCGCAGAGCGAGATCACGATGCCGATCTTCGGCATGCCGCACTGAGCCACCCAGAGCTCCACGAGCGTCAGGACGAGCAGCCCGACCCAGACCATGCCGTAGCGGGGCTCCTTGTGCTCGGCCTCGTGGTGCGTCACGGATCGATCCCTCCCTCGAGCCTCAGATGAGATAGACGAACGTGAAGACCAGGATCCAGATCAGATCGACGAAGTGCCAGTAGAGGCCGACGATCTCGACCGAGCTGTTGTTCTCCCGGGTGTAGCCGCCCCGGGCCGCGCGGAACGCGATGCAGCCCAGGTAGACGACGCCGGAGAAGACGTGGCAGCCATGGAACCCCGTCAGGATGAAGAAGGTCGCCCCGAACAGGCTCGACTGGATCGACAGGGGATGCGTCTCGTGCGTCAGGAGGTGCGTCCACTCGTACGCCTGGATGCCCAGGAAGATCGACCCGCCGAGCATGGTCATGAGAAGCCAGATCACGAGCCCCCGCTGGCTGCCCCGCTTGATGGCGGAGAGCCCCCACACCATGGAGACGCTGCTGCAGATGAGGATGAACGTGTTGAGGGCGGTCAGCGGCACATCGAGCACGTGGGCCGGCACCGGCCACTCCGTGCCGAAGATCCGCACCGCGCCGTAGGCGGCGAGCAGGCCGGCGAAGGACATGGCGTCCGAGCACAGGAACAGCCACATCATCAGCTTGCCCCACCCGGGGGTCAGGCCGGTCTCGTAGCGGTCGGCGTGGTTCATGACGGCAGCATGCGACATCGTGGCGCTCCCTGCCAAAAAAGGCGGCCGAATTTAGCACAGCCCGGCGTCCGCGCGCAACGATGGACGGGGGACGATGGAGGATGACACCGGGGATGATGGGTGGGTCGCGGTCCCCGATCCCGGGGATCAGCCGCCGTCGCCGAGTCGGTAGAGCATCAGGTACACGACGACGCCCGTCACCGACACGTACAGCCAGATGGGCAGGGTCCAGCGCGCCAGGCGGACGTGGGCCTCGAACCGGGAGCGCAGGGCGCGGCGCACGGTCACGATGACCAGCGGCACGACCGCCGCCGCCAGCACGGTGTGAGACAGCAGGATGGCGAAGTAGAGAGGCCTCGCGAGTCCCGTGCCGCGGTAGGGCACCGACCCGACGCGGGCGTGGTAGACGAGGTAGGAGACGAGGAACAGGATCGAGGTCCCGACCGCCGCGAGCATGCAGGCCCGATGGAGCGGGATGCGCCGCCGCCTGATGGCGGCGTACCCCGTCGCAAGGAGCAGGGCGCTCGCGCCGTTGAGCGCGGCGTTGAGGGTCGACAGGTCGCTCCAGGTCACGCGATCCCTCAGCGGTCCGCCCGGCGGGCGAGTGTCAGGGCGCATCCAAATGTAACAGCTCCGAACAGGAGCGTCGCTACGAGCGACAGGCCGGCGGACGGCAGGCCGGCGTCGGAAGCGCCCGAGCCGCTCAGGAGGAGCCGCCGCAGGAAGGCCACGCCGTAGGTCAGCGGATCCGCCGCGATGAGGGCGCGCAACCAGGCGGGCGCACCGTCCGCCGGGAAGAAGGAACCCGACAGGAGCCACAGAGGCATCAGGAAGACCGTCATGATCGCGTGGAAGCCCTGCGTCGATTGCATGCGCCAGGCGATGCAGAACGACAGCGCCGTCAGCGCGAAGCCGATGAGCGCCAGGACGCCGATGGCTCCGGCGACCGCGAGGGGGCCGGGCCGCAGGCCCGCGAGCGGGGCCAGCAGGAGGACGAGGACCGCCTGGGCCACCGCCAGGGCCGTTCCGCCCAGCACTTTGCCGAGGACGATGCAGGCTCGCGGCACCGGGGCGACGAGGACCCCCTGCAGGAACCCCTCCCGGCGATCCTCGATGACCGAGATGGTCGAGAAGATGGCGGTGAACAGCAGGATCAGCACGACCGTGCCGGGGAAGAGGTAGGCGGCGTATCCGGGCCCGGTCCCTCCGGGAGGCCTGAAGGAGGCACCGAGCCCGGCGGAGAAGAACACCCAGAACATCACCGGCTGCAGGAGGGCGCCGACGACGCGCGTCCGCTCCCTGAAGAAGCGCACCATCTCCCGTCGCGCGAGCGCGCCGACGGCCATGACCGCCCCTCTCATGCCGCCTGCCCCTCGTCGCCTCCCGCCCCGTCTCCCAGGAAGCGGTGACCCGTGCGGCGGACGAAGACGTCGAGGAGCGTCGGCCGTCCGACCGTGATCGACGTCACGCGGTCGGCGAACGCCTCGGCGAGCCGCGGGATGAGCGCGTGACCGTCCTGGGCCTCGAACCGGACGGTTCCGTCGACGATCGAGGCGGTGAGACCCGAAAGCCGCCGCACGCCCTCCCGGAGGGCCTCCGGGTCGGGTGTCGTGATCACCACGACCTCGCCGGCAATCTCGGCCTTCAGATCGGCCGGCGTCCCGAGGGCGACCAGGCGTCCCCGGCTCAGAATGGCCAGCCGATCGGAGCGCTCCGCCTCCTCCATGAGGTGGGAGGTCATGAGGACGGTCACGCCGTCCCGGCTGCGGAGCTGGTCCAGGAGATCGTGCAGATCGCGCCGGGCGGCGGGGTCGAGCCCCGTCGAGGGCTCGTCGAGCAGCAGCAGGCGCGGCCTGTGGAGCAGCCCCTTGGCGATCTCGACCCGCCGCAGCAGGCCGCCCGACAGCGTCCCGGTCCGGTCGCCCGCCCGATCCAGAAGACCCAGGCGCTGCAGCATCTCCCTGGACTCGCGCCGCAGCGCCGATCGCGTGAGCCCGTAGAGCCGGCCCTGGACCTCCAGGTTCTCGAGCACCGTGAGCTGCCGATCGACGGCCGGCGACTGGAACACCACCCCGATGAGCCGGCGGACGGCGTCCGGCTCGCGCTCGATGTCGTGCCCGAACACCAGCGCCTTGCCGGATGTGGGACGCAACAGCGTCGAGAGGATGCGGAAGAGCGTGGTTTTGCCGCCGCCGTTGGGTCCGAGCAGGACGCACAGCTCCTTCTCCCGCACGATCAGATCGAGGCCGGCGAGCGCCTGGCGCTCGCCGAATCGGTGCGCCAGTCCTTCGGTGAGCACGGCGGGCGGCGCGGATTCGGAGCGACTCATGGGGGCGTGCATCATACTATCGGGAGGCTTGACTCATCCCCCGGCCGTCGCATATAAAGACGCGTCCTGCGCGCCCTGTCGGCCGGCGGCCGCGGCGCCGCCGCGCGACGGGAGACCGTCGCCGACCATCCGGGGAGTCGGAAGCCACGATGCGCTGGTTGCAGTTGCCAGAAGGCGTCTCGACCATCAGCCCCACGATCGACCAGATGTTCTACATCATCCTGGTCGTGACGGGGGTCGCCTTCATCCTCACCGAGGCGGTCCTCATCTGGTTCGCCTTCCGCTACCGCGGGAGGCCCGGCGTCCGCGCCCACTACACGCACGGCAACGGGCGCCTCGAGGTGATCTGGACCGTCGTCCCGGCGGTCATGCTGGTCTTCCTCGCCTTCGCCAGCCGCACCGCCTGGAACAAGATCAAGGGATCGATACCGCCCACCGATCAGACGGTCGTGGTCACGGCGTCGCAGTTCAACTGGGAGATCCGCTACGGTGGCGCGGATGGGGAGTTCGACACCGCCGACGACATCATCACCTCGAACGACATGCGGCTGCCGGTCAATTCCAAGACGCGCATCCGGCTCCGCTCCAAGGACGTCCTTCACAGCTTCTTCCTGCCCTACCACCGCCTGAAGCAGGACGCCGTTCCCGGAGTGACCATCGATGTCTGGCTGGAGCCGAACAAGACCGGCACCTACGAGATCGCCTGCGCGGAGCTGTGCGGCTTCGGACATTACTCCATGCGAGGACAGCTGACGGTCATGGAGCCGGGCGAGTACCGGCAGTGGATTGAGGAGCAGGAAGCGGCTCTGCAGGCGGCCACGGCCGGTGAGACTCCGGCTGCAACGGGGGAGAGCGGAGCCGCGACGCCCCCGCCCGCCTGAGGACCGAGCGCAGAGGAGCCACGATGTCGGAGCACCACACCCCGTTCATCCGCAAGTACGTCTTCTCCGAAGATCACAAGATCATCGGCATCCAGTTCCTGTTCATGAGCCTGCTGTTCATGGTCGTCGGGGGGCTCCTGGCGCTCATGGTGCGCTGGCAGCTCGGCTTCCCCGACCGGCCGATGCCGCTCGGGACGCTCTTCCCCGAGTCCGTGATGCCGGAAGGGCACATGGGGCCCGAGTTTTACAACATGCTGTTCACGATGCACGGCTCGGTGATGATCTTCCTGGTGATCATCCCCAACCTCACGGGCGCCTTCGGGAACTTCCTGATCCCGCTCATGATCGGCGCCAAGGACATGGCCTTCCCGCGGCTCAACATGCTGTCGTTCTGGGTGGCCCTCGCGGGCGGGATGGTGATGGCGTCGTCCTTCTTCGTGGAAGCGGGGGCCGCCGCCACCGGCTGGACGGCCTACCCGCCGCTGAGCGCCGTTCCGGAGTTCACCGGGGTGACGCGCGGCCAGACCCTCTGGATCATCAGCGTGCTCATCATAGGGACCTCGTCGATCATGGGCGCGGTCAACTACATCACCACCATCGTCAACCAGCGCGCTCCCGGGATGCACTTCTTCCGGCTGCCCCTGTCGCTGTGGGCGCTGTTCATCACCGCCATCCTGCAGCTCATGGCGACGCCGGTCCTGGCGTCGGCTCTCGGCATGCTCCTGTTCGACCGGACGCTCGGGACGCACTTCTTCGCGCCGACCGGCGGCGGGCAGGTGCTCCTCTGGCAGCACCTGTTCTGGTTCTACTCGCATCCGGCCGTCTACATCATGATCCTGCCGGCGATGGGATTCGTGTCCGACATCCTGGCCACTTTCGCGCGCAAGCCCGTGTTCGGCTACAAGGCGATGGTGTTCTCGATCATGGGGATCGCGGGACTCGGCTTCATCGTCTGGGGCCACCACATGTTCCAGAGCGGCATGAACCCGGCCCTCGGGACGGCCTTCATGGTCTCGACCATGGTGATCGCCGTCCCCTCCGCGATCAAGACCTTCAACTGGCTGGGGACGCTCTGGCGTGGCTCGATCCGGTACACCACGGCCATGCTCCACGCCATGACCTTCGTCTCGATGTTCATCATCGGCGGGCTCTCCGGCGTCTTCATGGCTTCGACCCCCGTCGACATCTTCATCCACGACACCTACTTCATCGTGGCGCACCTCCACTACGTCCTGTTCGGCGGCAGCCTGTTCGGGATCTTCGCCGCCCTCACGTACTGGTTCCCGAAGATGTTCGGCAAAATGATGAACGAGCCCCTCGGCCGCATCCACTGGGCCCTGACGTTCGTGTTCTTCAACCTGGTGTTCTTCCCGATGCACTACCTCGGGATGCAGGGCCACATGCGCCGCATCTACGATCCCACACAGTACGAGTTCCTCAAGCCGCTGCAGCCGGTCAACGAGTTCATCACCATCAGCGCCTTGCTGCTGGGGGTGAGCCAGCTCCTGTTCGTCGTCAATTTCGTCTGGGGCCTCGCGCGCGCCAGGACCGGCGAGCGCAATCCGTGGCGGGCGAACACGCTCGAGTGGACGACCACGTCGCCGGCGCCCCACGGCAACTGGGACGTGATCCCCACGGTCTACCGCGGTCCGTACGAGTACAGCGTCCCCGGAGTCTCCGAGGACTACCTGCCCCAGGACAAGCCCGGAGCCGGGGCGCCGTCGCCGCTGGAGGCCGCGGTCCTCAAACCGACGCGCGCCTGAGGAGCGGGAAGGCGATGGGAGACGGCCAGCGTCGGAAGGCAGAGGTGCCGGCGCCCGGGTTCGACCGCTGGCGGCACCGGTTCTCCCTGCTCCTGGCCTCCGCCACGGTCGTCCTGCTCGCCGCCGGGGGACTCGTCACCAGCACCGGATCGGGCCTCGCGGTCCCCGACTGGCCACTGTCGTTCGGCAAGGTTTTCCCGCCCATGGTCGGAGGCGTGCTGTTCGAGCATGGACACCGCCTGGTGGCCGCCACGGTCGGGCTCCTGACTTTCGTGACGCTGGTCTGGCACGCGCGCCGCGAGCGGCGGCGCTGGGTGCGGGCCCTGGCGTTCGCGGCGTTCGGCATGGTGGTGCTGCAGGGACTCCTCGGCGGGCTGACCGTGCTGCTCCGGCTGCCGCCCGTCGTCTCGGTGGCTCACGCCTGTCTCGCCCAGGCGTTTTTCTCGGTGGTCGTGGTGCTGGCGGAGGTCACATCCCCCGGACACCATGCCGGAGTCAGAGGGCCGCTCGGGCGCGGGAGGCGGCCGTCTCTCCCCGTGCTCGCTGGTCTTGCGGGCGCGCTGGTTTACGCGCAGCTCGTGCTGGGTGCCGTGATGCGCCACACCGGGGCCGGGCTCGCGATCCCGGACGTCCCGCTGGCTTTCGGCCGCCTCGTGCCGCCGTTCCTGTCCCTGGAGATCGGAGTGCATTTCGCGCACCGCGTGGGGGCGATCGCCATCGCCGCGGCCGTGCTCTGGGTCGCCGTGAGAGCGTCCCGGTATCCGGAACGGCCGGATCTCGTGGCGCCCGCGCGCCTCGCCGTGGCTCTGGTCGTGCTCCAGATCGCCCTGGGAGGGGCGTCTGTCCTGAGCCGTCTGGCCGTGGTGCCGACGACGGCGCACCTGGTCTGTGGAGCGCTCCTCCTGGCGACGCTGCTTGTTCTGACGATCCGGGCCGCCGGCACCGGCGTCGTGCTGCCGCGCGCCATGACGGCAGCGGCGCAGGATCGGCTGGTCGATCAGGAAAGGGTCCCGGCATGATCCGGGCCGATCGCGCCTTCGAGGCGCCGACGGTCGACGCCCAGCCCCGCCCTCTCCGCGAGCGCCTGGCCCTCTATCTCGACCTCAGCAAGCCGCGCCTCACCTCGCTGGTCCTGGTGACGGCCCTCGTCGGCTTCTACCTCGGCTCCCGCAGGGGCGTCGAGATGGGCCTGCTGCTCCACACCCTCTTCGGAATGGCCCTGGCGGCGGCAGGAGCCTCCGCCCTGAACCAGTACATCGAGCGCGCGGAGGACGCGCGGATGCACCGTACCCAGGGCCGCCCGCTGCCGGCCGGACGACTCGAGCCACGCCAGGCCCTGTTCTTCGGCTGCGCGACCTCGGCCGTGGGGATGGCCCACCTCGCCCTGTCGGTCAATCGCGTCGCGGCGGGGCTCGTCGCCCTCATCCTCGTGAGCTACCTGTTCGCCTACACGCCGCTCAAGAAGCGATCGACCTTCTGCACGCTCGTGGGCGCTCTCCCCGGCGCCCTGCCGCCGCTGGTCGGGTGGGCGGCCGCGGACGGTGGCATCGGCGCCGGCGGCGTCATCCTGTTCGCGATCCTGTTCGCGTGGCAGATGCCGCACGCGCTGGCGATCGCCTGCCTCTACCGGGAAGACTACGAGCGGGGGGGCTTCATGATGCTTCCGGTGCGGACGGGGGAGAACACGCTGACCGGAAGACTGATCGTGGCGCACGTCTTCGTCCTGGTACCGATCACCCTGCTGCCGACGCTCTGGGGTCTCGCCGGAACGGCATACTTCTGGGCGGCCCTTCTGCTCGGACTGCTGTTCGCCTGCGTGGCGATTCCCGTCGCCCTGGACGGCTCGGCCCGCGCCGCCCGCCGGGTTCTCCTGGCCTCGGTGACCTATCTTCCGGCGCTGCTCCTGCTGCTGGCCCTCGATCGAAGGGTGACGCTCCCATGAGCTCCGGGGCCGCCGATCCCGCCATGCCCGCGATCCACCGCTTCGGCACGCTGGTGTTCCTGATGGCGGGGACGATGTTTTTCGCCGGACTCACGGGCGCCTATCTGGTGTTCCGGTACTCCGGACAGCTCTGGCCCGCGCCTGGACTCCCGGCGCTGCCGGTCCGCCTGGGCGGCTTCAACACCCTGGTCATCCTGGCGTCGAGTCTGGCCCTGGCCCGCGCGGTGCGCGCCATGCGATCGCTCGACGCCATCGGCCTGCGGCGCGGGCTGGCGATCTCCGCCGCGCTCGGGGCGGCGTTCCTCCTGCTCCAGGTGTTGCAGTGGTCCATGCTTCTCCGCCAGGGGCTCAGCTTCGCGGGGACCACGTACGGGTCGATCTTCTACGTCGTGACGGGCGCACACGCGGTCCACGCCACGGTCGGCGTGGTCTGGCTGCTGATCATCGCCTGGCGGCAGCGCGAGGCCTGGGTTCCCGATGGGCGCCAGAAGAAGGTCGAGGTCTGCGCCCTGTTCTGGCATTTCGTCGGTGTTGTGTGGGTCGGTCTGTATGCGGCGCTCTACCTTATTTGACGCGCTCATCGTGGCGCTCCTCTCCGCCCTGGGCGCGGGGGGCGTGGCCTCGGCTCAGTGCGCCATGTGCAACACCGCCGCCGGCGCGGGGAGCGTGGGGCGGGGCCTCTCGATCAGCGTCCTGTTCATGCTCGGGATCCTGGGCGCGGTGGTCGCCTGCTTCGTCGTGGCGGTTTCGAGGTCGTCGTCCCGGCGTGACTCGACGTCCGACGGCAACCCGCCTTCCTCGTAGCCTCCGCCGTTCCCCGGGAGGTCGCGCCTCGGGACTCCTGGCGCGCCTGCCGCTCCTGATGGTCCTGCCGGCACTCCTGGGCGCCTGCGCGCCCGCCGGCGAGCCGCCGTCCGGTCCGGGGGCCCCGGCGGCGGACGCGGAGGCCCGGCCGCTCACGGCCGACGAGACGGCGGGCGAGGCGGTCTATCGCCGTGAGGGCTGCGGGCGCTGCCACACACAGTTCGACGCCCCGCCCGACAGGGGCACCGTCTCCCTGCCCGGTCCGGTCGACTCCGGGCCGCTGGCGTCGCGCGTCGGGCCCGATCTCGGCCTCGAAGGGCATCGCCGCAGCGACGACTGGCAGCAGGCCCACCTGTACGCGCCGGAGATCCTCGTCCCGGGCTCCAGGATGCCTGCCTCGCGCCACCTGTTCCGCGCAGGCAGAGGAGGCGCACCCGAGCCCACCGAGGAGGCCAAACAGCTCGTCGCGTATCTTCAGGGGCTCGGGCGCGCGCGCCGGGATGTCTGGGCCGAGTTCCGGTCCCGAGAGCCCCGCATCCCGGCGCCCAGGGAAGCGCCGGCCTCGGATCGGCTGGAGCGCGGGGACAGGTTGTACCGCCTGCACTGCGCCGCCTGCCACGGCGCGGGCGGGGACGGGCGCGGGCCCGCGGCGGCCTTGCTCCTCTTTCCGCCGCGCGATTTCACCGCCGGGCTCTACCGCTTCCGCTCGACGCCCGCTTCGCGCGATGCGGACCTCTTCCGGATGATCACCCTCGGCACCGGCACGGGATCGGCGATGCCGGCCTTCTATTTCCTGTCGGACGAGGAGCGCTGGGCGCTGGTACTACGTATCAAGGAGTTCTCTCCGGCCCTGCGAGGAAGCGGCCTCAGTGCCGAGGGCGTGGAGGCAACTCCGTCTCCGGCGACGCCCCGGGTCGAAGGGACGGACCAGGGGCGAGGGAAGGACCTCTGGGACCGCCTCGGGTGCGCCACCTGCCACGGCGCCGCAGGGCGTGGGATGACCCCCCGGGAGGCGGGCACTCTCTGGGCCGATGCGGCGGGCGTGGTGGTGCCGCGATCGGGCGACCTGACGCACGCCTGCAGCCGTCGCGGCGGCGGTTCGGACGAAGCCTTCGCCCGCGCGCTGACGTTCGGCGTCGGCTCCGCCATGCCCTCGTTCGCGGAGGATCTAGGGGAGCCGATCGAGGCAGCCCGCGCCCTGATCCGCCACCTGGAGGCGGGGCAGGGCGCGGGACGCTAGAGCATCCGGGCGGGCGAGTCGCGCTACTTGGCGGCGTACTCGAAGTCGGCGGTGACCGATCCGGTCGCCGGGACAGTCACCTGCTTGGTCTGCTTGCCGAGCTTCTCGTGCCAGTACTCCAGCGTGTAGCTGCCGGCGGGCACGTCGGCGATCTTGAAGGTGCCGGCGTTATCCGAGAGGGCGTAGTAGGGGTGGCCCGCGACGACGAGCCAGCCGTTCATCCAGGAGTGGACGTCGCAGGAGATTCGGAAGATCTCCGGCTTGTCGAACTTCTCCGTCATCACCTTTTTGAACTTGGGCTGCGCCTTGTTGAAGGCCGTGTTGTCCTTCGACCAGGTGTGGATGTTGTGCAGGATGCCGTCGCTGTTGACGATGTCGACACTGGCCCCCGCCGGGATGATCTGGATGCGCGGGACGAAGCGGCAGCCGTTCTGATCGATGGCCGGGTTCTTCGGCGGGACGGTCATCTTCTTCCCGTCCTTGGGATCGGTCAGGCTCACGACCACGTTCCGGACCCCCTTGTCGGCCCCGACCAGGAGGGATTCCTCCATGTGCTCGACCTTGCCGCAGATCGCCTGGTCCTTGGTGACGGCGAGCTTCTTGGGGGCCGGTGCCGCACCGGCGTACTTCACCTTGCCGATGATCTCCCCGGCCCGCGCCGTGCCGGCCACGAGCGCCATGGCGAGCAGGGTCAGGGACAGGATCGGCGTGCGCATCGGTCTCATCGTCTTGGCTCCTCTCTCGTTCAGGGCTGCGCCCCCACGGCGGTGGCGCGTTTCTGCCCCAGGGTGAACACGTACTGCTTCAGGGCCTCGATCTGCTGATCGGGATCACCGCTCAGGACGTCGGGCGGCGCCGATCCTTTCGGGTCGGCAGGATCGTAGAACGTGGGCATCTTGGTCCCGGGCATCAACTTCTGCGGGTCCTTGATCCAGCGGGCGATCCAGTCGGGGTTGAGGCGCCTCGAGGCGAGCATCAAATCGGGCGCCCACCCTTCCGGCGGCCCCTGAGGCTTGCGGGCGCCCTGCTGGTGGCAGTTCCAGCAGTCGAAGTAGTCCTTCGAGAACATCGTCAGCGCGGCGTGGAGCCCGGGCCCGGAGGGCGGGTTCCGGTCGAAGGTCTCGTAGGGCATCCTCTTGTCCTTGGCCGCGAAGTGGCTCACCAGCTGGCTCGCCTCCTGATCGGTGAAATGGAACGTCGGCATGCGGACCGCCAGCCACGGCCGGATCGGCTCCGGAGCCTTGAGGAAGCCGAACAGCCAGTCGGGCTGCACCTTGTCCCCCTCGCCGTCGATGATCGGCGGGCCGAGGCTCGGGGCGAGCGACTGCGCCTCGTCCTCGCTTCTGCCCTCCTGCCTGAGGTTCAACGCGATGCTCTCCCGGATGGCGCCTCCCCGGCCATCCAGGACGTGGCAGCCCTGGCAATTGTAGTCGCGGACCAGCCTCCGGCCCACCTCCACCGTCTCCTCGCGAGCCGTGAGCCGGCGCACGCTCTCGAGCGGCACCTTCTCCTTGGTGAGGGCCTGCAGGATGAGCGTGACCGAAGCCGCGTCCGCGTCCGTGAGGTCGAACTGCGGCATACGCAGGCGGTCGTAGAACGCCGCCACCTTCCCCTCGTCGAACGAGCGGGGCGACTTGAGCTTCTGGTAGAACCAGGCGGGCGACGTGTGATCGAGCTGGTGCTGGAAGCCGAAGTACAGCAGGTCGGGATGCTTGCTCCCTTCCTCCGAGAGGTCGGTGCCGATGACGGGGGTCTTCTCGAATCCCGGGATCAGGTGGCACCCGAAGCAGCCGTAGCGGGCGATCGTCCGCTCGCCGAGCATCACGTCGCGGTCGCCCTCGCTCATGGCATCGACGGCGGCCTTGGCGTCGTCTGGAGTCTGGCGCTGGGACAGGAACGCGAGGAGTGCTTTGTCCCGCGCCTCGGGACGAGGCTGCGGCGGCATCACGTCTCCCGCCGCGGCGGGATCCTTGAGCCCCGAGAGATAGGCGGTGATATCGAGAGCCTCCTGCTGGCTGAGGCGGAGGTCGGGCATCTTCGTGTCGGGGCTGTAGGCGCGCGGGTTGCGAACCCACTGGTAGATCCACTCCGGGCGCGCCTTGTCGCCGATGCGGGACAGATCGGGCCCGAACCGGCGCTCGAACGCCACGGGGTCGGGACCCTCGAGGCGGTTCCGGGCCTGCAGCACCTCCGGCGCCACCTCGTCCTTCTCGATGGCGTGGCACCCCATGCAGCCGACCGTCTTCACCAGGCGCTCGCCGCGGACGGCGTCGCCGCGTCCCGGAAGGGGCGCGTACTCGGGGCGCTCCGATTTCGCCAGCAGGTAGGCGACGATGCCGAGGATCTCGGCGTCCTCGCGCTCCTGGTCCTCGGGCGCCTGATTGTTGGGCAGGCCGAAGAACCGGGGCATGCGGGTGCTGCCGCGGAACGCCTTGGGGTTCTTGATCCAGCGCGCCATCCACTCCGGCGTGGTCTTGGAGGCGATGCGCGCCAGCCGGGGCGCCACCTTCGGCCGGTCGAGGAAGCCGCGCATCTTGTGGCAGCCGTAGCAGCCGACGCGCTCCACGATCTGCAGCCCCCGGTTGAGGTGCTCCGCCTTCGGGACGGTGACCACTCCCGCGTGGCACTTGAGGCAGCTCGCCTCGGTGCGGCTGCGCTGGAGCATCGGGAACTCCCAGTAGTGATCGCGCTCCCAGTCGTACGTCGTCTTCCAGGCCGCCTGCTGCTCGGCCGTGTCGGGCATGTGGACCGCATAGTTGAACTCCACCGCCCGATCGCGGCCGCCGTGGCAGGGGGTGCAGCCGAACCGATCCACGGGATGGGGGGAGTTCGCCCCGCTGAACAAATCGAGGTTCGGGTGGGTACGGAACGGCTGCTCGAACTCCTCGTAGCCGGCGCGTTCGGCCGCCAGGTGGCACGTCTGGCAGCGGTCGGCTCTGGGGATGCGCGTGAAGTTGATGTCGATGGGGGAGCGCTCGAGCACCACCTGTTGGATGCGGATGGTCGGAGCGATGAAATCGAGCAGCGGGGCGTTGAGCAGGGCAATCGCCGCCTTCATGACGCCGGCCGGAGCGACGGTGTCGAGCTTCTTCTCGAGGCGCAGGATGTTGGACTCGAGCGTCTCGATCTCCTTGCCTGCCGCGTCGGCCTGCCCGGTGATCGCCTTGAGCGCGGCCTCCGCCGTGGCCTTACGCTTCTCGTGCCCGAGGAGGGCGACGCGGTACCGCTCCATCTCCGACGCCAGATGATCCATCTCTTCCTTGAGACGGGCCGAGTTCGCGGCGCCCTGGTGCGCGGCTTCTTCGTATTCGAACCGTACCGCGTCGAAGGTCGACCGGTGCTTGCGGTAGACGAGGTCGTCCCGGTAGATGTCGCTCGCGGCCGCCTGCAGGGCCTGGTCGGCGG
>DASRJX010000142.1:0-12372 GCA_035649235.1 Candidatus Cryosericum sp. | reverse complement strand
GCGCATGGAGGACGCCTGCCAGGCGGCCGTGCTCGAGATGGGGATGAGCTACCGCGGGGAGATCGCCCGGCTGGTGGAGATCGCCGACCCGGACGTCGGCGTCATCCTGAACGTGCTGCGCGTGCACCTGGAGCACTTCGGCGGGCTCGACGGGATAGCAGAGGCGAAGGGCGAGTTGTTCGCCGGCCTCCGGAAGGACGCCATCGCCGCCTACAACGCGGACGACCCCCGCGTGGCGAGGCTCGGGCGCGCCTTCCCGGGCCGCTCCATCCCGTTCGGCCTGAAGCCCAAGGGGCGCGAGGTGACCGCGGAGGCGATCGCCCCCCTTGGCCTCGCCGGGACGCGCTTCATCCTGAAGCACGGCAAGGAGACGACACCGGTCGAGATCGGCCTCGCAGGAAGGCACCACGTCTACAACGCCCTCGCCGCGGCGGCCGCCGGTTACGCTTGCGGCCTGGACGGCGAGGCGATCGCGGCCGGGCTGCGGTCGGTCCGGCCGGCTCCCATGCGCGGCGTCCTGCACCACAGGCCGGACGGCGTCGAGATCCTGGACGACGCCTACAACAGCAACCCGGTGGCGATGGAGCGCGCCATCGATCTCCTGAAGGAGGCCCGGCCGCGCGGCCGGCGGATCCTGGCGTCCGGCGACATGCTGGAGCTGGGGCCGTACGCCTCCCGCGCCCACGCCCGGCTCGGCCAGCAGGTCGCCAGAGCCGGGATCGATCTGCTCGTCGCCGTCGGGCCGCTCTCCCGGAAGACCGCCGACGCGGCGCGCCAGGGGGGCGGCGAGGCGATCCATTTCGAGTCCTCAGAGGCCGCCGCGGCCTGGATCGAGGACGCCGTGCGTCCGGGCGACCTGGTTTTGGTCAAGGGATCGCGCGGCATGAAGATGGAGCGCGTCGTGCAGGCGCTCCTCGGCAGCGCCTCGGGCGCTGCGGGAGCGCACTGATGCTCTACCTGCTCCTGTACCACCTGCACTCCGAGATCGGCGTCTTCAACGTCGTCCGCTACATCACCTTCAGAACAGCGCTGGCCACCCTCACGGCGCTGCTGATCAGCCTTGCCCTGGGCCCGCGCCTCATCTCGAGGCTGCGGGAGTTCCAGATCGGGCAGCAGATCAGACCCGAGGGGCCTCTTTCCCACCAAAGCAAGAAGGGCACCCCGACAATGGGAGGGCTGCTGATTCTGATTGCAGTGATCCTCCCCTCACTCCTTTGGGCCGACCCCTCCAACCCTTTCGTGTGGATCGTCCTCATATCCACGCTCCTCTATGGGGTCATCGGCTTTCTCGATGACTACCTCAAAATCACCCGGAAGAGGTCCCTCGGGCTGACAGCCCGGCAGAAACTCGCGTCGCAGTGGTTCGTCGCCCTGCTCGTCGGTTTGGCGCTCCTGTCGCTGGCCCGCGCCGGGCTCTACAGCACCGTCCTCAGCATCCCGTTCTTCAAGAGGTGGACGCCCGACCTGGACGTGTTCTTCGTGCCGTGGGCCATGCTGGTGATCGTCGGCGCCGCCAACGCCGTCAACCTGACCGACGGACTCGACGGTCTGGCGATCGGCTCGTCGCTGATCGCCACGGGGACCTACACGATCCTGGCGTACATCGCAGGGCACGCCAAGGTGGCGGAGTACCTCGGGGTCGTGAACGTGCGCGGCACCGGCGAGCTGGCGGTGATCTGTGGCGCCTTCGTCGGGGCATCGCTCGGCTTCCTCTGGTTCAACTGCAATCCCGCGCAGGTGTTCATGGGGGACGTCGGCTCGATGGCGCTCGGCGGCGCGATCGGGACGGTGGCGATCCTGATCAAGCAGGAGATCCTGCTGGTGTTCGTCGGCGGCCTGTTCGTGATCGAGGCGGTCTCGGTCATCCTGCAGGTCGGCTCCTTCAAGATGCGCGGGAAGCGGATCTTCCGCATGGCTCCGATCCACCACCACTTCGAGCTGTCGGGCTGGCCGGAGCAGAAGGTCGTGATCCGCTTCTGGATCGTGGCGCTCATCTTCGCCCTGCTGGGGCTGTCGACCCTCAAGCTCCGGTGACGACGATGACCGAGAGACTCCGACCGCAGGCGCCCCCCCGGCTCCGGGGCGCGCGCGTCCTGGTGGTCGGGGCCATGCGCAGCGGGCTGTCGCTGACCCGCTTCCTGCTGGACCAGGGGGCGGACGTGACCCTGACCGATCAGAAAGCGGCCTCCGGACTCCCGCCGGCGATTGACGAGTTGCGCGTCCGGGGCGCCCGCCTGGAGCTCGGGGGCCACGACGAGGCCACCTTCACGGCGGCGGACCTCATCGCCGTCAGCCCCGGCGTGCCGCTCGCCTCGCCGCCGCTTCAGGCCGCGCGCGGCCGCGGCGTGCGCATCGTCGCCGAGGTGGAGGTGGCGTCCTGGTTCCTGACCGGCACGCTCGTCGGCATCACCGGCTCGAACGGCAAGAGCACCACCACCGCCCTGTGCGGCCACGTGCTCCACCACGCCGGGCTCCGCGCCATCGCCTGCGGCAACCTCGGCACGCCGCTCACGGAGATGGTGCCGGACGACGCCCCGGATCGCATCTACGTCGTCGAGCTGTCGTCATTCCAGCTGGAGGGGATCGAGACCTTCCGTCCGCGCGTCGCGGCCCTCCTGAACCTGAGCCCCGATCACCAGGACCGCTACCCGGACGTCCGCGCTTACTACGACGCGAAGGCGCGGATCTTCATGAACCAGGGACCCTCGGACGACGCCGTCCTGAACCACGACGACGCGGAGGCGCTCGCGGCCGGACGGCGCGGCGCGGCCCGGCGGCACGCCTTCAGCCGGACGCAGGAGGTCGACGACGGCGCCTTCGTGCGGAGGGGCGACATCGTCGTGCGCCGCGACGGCCGCGAGACGGCCGTCATGCCGGCGGCCCAGGCGCCGCTGTTCGGCCCGCACAACCTGGACAACATCCTGGCCACGCTCCTCGTGGCCGACCTCGTCGGCGTGCCGATGTCGGCGGCCGCGCGTGGCGTCGCCACCTTCCGCGGCCTGCCGCACCGCCTGGAGAAGGTGAGCGATCGCCAGGGTGTCGCCTGGTTCAACGACTCGAAGGCCACCAACGTCGGAGCGGCGATCCAGTCCCTCCTGAGTTTCCCGGGAGGGGTGGTGCTGATCCTGGGCGGCAAGGACAAGGGGGGCGACTTCGCCTCGATGCGGCCGATCATCCGCTCGCGCGTCGCCCACCTGATCCTCATGGGACAGGCACGCGAGTCGATCCAAGGGCAGCTCGGGCCGATAGCGCCGACGACGATGGCTGCGACCATGGCCGAGGCGGTCGAGGCGGCAGCCCGCCTGGCCGCGCCGGGGGGCGTGGTGCTGCTGGCACCCGCCTGCGCCTCGTTCGACCAGTACTCCTCATTCGAGGAGCGCGGCGAGGACTTTAGGCGCCTGGTACTGGCCCTGCCGGCCGGGTCGCCGCCTCCACGAGAGGGACGCTGAGCGATGGCCCGCAAGCTGGCGTTCGACAAGACGCTCTTCGCCGCCGGGATCGGGCTCACGCTCTTCGGGCTGGTGATGATCTTCAGCGCCTCCGCTCCCCTCGCGATCGCGAACTACAAGAACCCGTACCACTTCCTCATGCGCCAGATCCTGGCCTGCGTCATCGGGCTCGTCGGCATGGCGATCGCCATGCATCTCGACCACCGGAAGCTCCTGAGCCGCCCGGTCATGTTCACGACGCTCCTGCTCTCGACGCTGCTCCTGGCGGGCGTCCTGTTTGCCGACCGCACGCACCAGGTGCACCGTTGGATCAAGCTGGGGCCGATCCAGGTGCAGCCGTCCGAGATCGCCAAGATCGCGCTCATCCTGTACCTCGCCTCCATGCTGGCCCGGCGCGAGGATCGGATCAACGATTGGAAGACGACGCTCCTGCCTGTAGGGGTCGTCGTCGGACAGATGGCGCTGCTCGTCTATCTCGAGCCCGACCTCGGGACGGCGACGCTGTACGTGCTGCTGGCGGGCCTGCTGCTGTTCCTCGCCGGCCTGCGCTGGGGCTACGTCGCGGCGGCCGGAGGCGCCGGGCTCATGGGGTTCGTGATGCTGATCCTGGCGGCCCCCTACCGCCTGCGGCGCATCGCCGCCTTCATGAACCCCGACGACGATCCGCTGGGCGCCGGCTTCCAGGTCCGGCAGTCGATCCTGGCGGTCGCCAGCGGCGGCCTCCAGGGGACGAGCCTCGGTGAGAGCCGCCAGAAGCTCTTCTTCCTGCCGGAGCCGCACACCGACTTCATCTTCTCCGTGGTCAGTGAGGAGCTGGGGCTGCTCGGATCGGCGGCGGTGATCGCCCTGTTCGGGATCCTCTTCTGGCGCGGCGTCAAGGCGGCGGCCGGCGCTCCCGATCGCGGCGGCTATTACCTGGCGATGGGCCTGACGTTGCTGCTCGTGCTGCAGGCGATGATCAACATCGGCGTGGCCCTCGGGTGCCTGCCGACGAAAGGGGTTCCGCTGCCGTTCCTGAGCTACGGCGGCTCGAGCCTGGTGGTCAATCTGTTCGCCCTGGGCCTGCTGCTGAACGTCTCGCAGCATTCGGCGTGAGAGGAGCGCCTTCGAGGAGGCTTTTCGGGCCGTGGCAGGGGCGGTGACGTGGGTGAGACGTACGTGATTGCGGGAGGAGGGACCGGGGGGCATCTGTACCCCGGGATCGCGATCGCCGAGGAGATCAGGAGGCGCAAGCCCGGCGCGCGCATCCTGTTCGCCGGGCGGGGCCTGCCGCTCGAGAAGTCGATCGTCGAGCGTCACGGCTACTCCCTCCTGCCCGTGCGCAGCGGCGGGGTGGTCGGGAAGTCGATCGGGCGCCGGTTGTCGGGGGCCTTTCTGGCCCTCCGGGGGTTCTTCGAAGCGATGCGGATGCTTCAGAAACTGAAACCGAAGGCGGTCGTCGGAGTCGGAGGGTACGCCTCCTTCCCGATGGTCCTGGCCGCCGCGGCGCGCCGCATCCCGACGCTCGTCCAGGAGCAGAACGCCGTCCCCGGCCTGACCAACCGGCTGCTCGGCCGCGTCGCCGGCGAGATCGCCCTCGCTTACGACGACACGCGGCGCTACTTCGGCGGGCGCGGCCGGCTGACCGGCAACCCGATCCGGGCCGAGTTCCTGGACGTCCGGCCGACCCCTAAGGGCGACAGGTGGAGGCTCCTCGTGTTCGGCGGCAGCCAGGGGGCGCGGGCGCTCAACAGCGCCGTCCTCGACGCCCTGCCGCACCTTCTGGAGGAGCGGGAGCGCCTGAGCATCGTCCATGGAACGGGGCCGGCGGACGAGGAGCGCGTGCGCCGGGCCTACGCCTCAAGCGCCTTCCCGGCCGAGGTCCTGCCCTACATCACCGACATCCGCTCGGCCTACGCCGGAGCCGATCTGGTGATCGCGCGCGCGGGGGCGAGCACCTGCTCCGAGCTCGCCGCCTGCGGCAAGGCGGCGATCCTCGTCCCCCTGCCGACGGCGGCCCACGACCATCAGACGCGGAACGCCGAGAGCGTCGCCCGCGCCGGGGCCGCCGTGCTCCTAAAGGAGAAAGACCTGTCGGGACCCGCCCTGGCGGGCGCCATCCGTAACTTGTTGGAGGATCCGG
The DNA here is from genome assembly GCA_035649235.1 of Candidatus Cryosericum sp. Taxonomy (GTDB): domain Bacteria; phylum Acidobacteriota; class Polarisedimenticolia; order Gp22-AA2; family Gp22-AA2; genus DASRJX01. Next base: position 6,801 of record DASRJX010000142.1, on the reverse strand, counting down.
CCCGGATCGAGGCTATGGAGAAGGCCTCCCGGTCCCTGGCCCGTCCCGACGCCGCGGCCCGCATCGTCGACCTCGTCGAGAGGATCGCGCCATGACGCTGTTCGAGCCGGGGGGGCCGTCATGGTGATGCTCCGCAAGACGCGCCGCATCCACTTCGTCGGCATCGGCGGCAGCGGCATGAGTGGCATCGCCGAGGTGCTCATCAATCTCGAGTACGAGGTGACAGGATCGGATCTCGAGGAGAATGCCGCTGTGCAGCGCCTGAGGGCGCTCGGCGGCAAGGTGCAGCGCGGCCACCGGGCGGAGAACGTCGGCGACGCCGACGTCGTCGTCCTCTCCTCCGCGGTGAAGCCCGACAACCCCGAGGCGCTGGAAGCCCGCCGGCGGCAGATCCCCGTCATCCCGCGGGCCGAGATGCTGGCCGAGCTGATGCGCCTCAAGTACGGCATCGCCATCGCCGGCTCGCACGGCAAGACCACGACCACCTCGATGGTGGCGACCATCCTCTCGGGCGCCGGGCTCGACCCCACGATCGTCATCGGCGGGCGCCTCGGGATCCTCGGGAGCAACGCCAAGCTGGGACGCGGCGACCTGCTGGTCGCCGAGGCGGACGAGAGCGACGGCTCCTTCCTGAGGCTGACACCCACGCTCGCTGTCGTCACCAACATCGACGCCGAGCATCTCGACCATTACGGCTCGCTCGGCATGCTGCAGCAGGCCTTCGCCGACTTCCTGAACAAGGTGCCGTTCTACGGCTGCGGCATCGTCTGCGTCGACGAGCCGCGCGTCCGCGAGCTGCTCCCCTCGCTCAGCCGCCGCCTCGTGACCTACGGGTTCTCCGAGACGGCCGATCTGTCGGCGACCGCTGTCGAGCTGCAGGGGTTCCACGCGTCGTTCGAGGTGCGGCTGCAGGGGCGGCCGCTGGGCCGCGTGCGGCTGCAGTCGCCGGGACGCCACAGCGTCGCCAACGCCCTCGCGGCCATCGCCGTCGGTCTCGACCTCGACGTGCCCTTCGCCGCCATCGCGGAGCACCTGGGGACGTTCCGGGGCGCCGACCGGCGCTTCCAGCTCAAGGGGGAAGCGGGCGGGATCATGGTCATCGACGACTACGGGCACCACCCGGTCGAGATCCTGGCGACGCTCGCGGCGGCCCGGAACGGCTGGGGCCGGCGCACGGTCGTGGTGTTCCAGCCGCACCGCTACTCCCGCGTCAAGGCGCTCCTGCAGGAGTTCGCGGGCGCGTTCGAGGGGGCCGACGTCCTGGCTGTGACGGACATCTATCCTGCCGGCGAGGCGCCGATCCCGGGGGTCACGGCCGAAGCGGTCGCCCGCGCCATCAAGGAGCGCGGGCACGGCGACGTGACGCTGGTGAAGGAGCTCAAGGACGTACCGGCGTGGCTCGCGGAGCGCGCCCGCGAGGGGGACATGGTGATCACGCTCGGCGCCGGCAGCGTCTACAAGGCCGGCGAGCAGTTCCTGATGCTGCGGAAAGGGTGAGGGCGTGGCGAGGTCGGGCCATGCGGTGCTCGCCGAGGGGACGGACCGGATGATGTCGAGGACGTGGGAGACGGATGCGGAGGCGGCCCTCCTGGGCTTGCCGGATCCCGCGCGTCTGGGGCTGCGGCGCGACGTGTCGCTGGCCTCCCGCACCTACATCGGCGTCGGCGGCCGGGCGGCCTGGTTCCTGGCGCCCGATGAGCCCGAGGCGCTGGGGGCGGCTCTCAAGCGCCTGTCCGAGTGCTGTGTCCCGTTCGACTACCTCGGGGCGGGCTCGAACCTCGTGGTGGCCGATGAGGGGCCGTCGTTCGTCGTCGTCTCCTCCGAGCGCCTCGCCGGCGAGCCGCGCATCGAAGGAGACCTGGTGACGGTCGGGTCCGGGTACTCCGTTCCCCGGCTGGTCCATATTCTCAGGAAGGCGGGACTGGCCGGACTCGAGTTCGCCGAGGGGATCCCGGGCTCGGTCGGCGGTGCCGTGCGCATGAACGCCGGCTGGCACGAGGGGGAGTTCGGAGGCTCGGTCGCGGCACTCCAGGTCGTGACCCGGTCGGGCGCGATCGAGGAGATCGCGGCGGGTGCCGGGACCTTCGCCTACAGGAGGAGCCCGGGGCTCGGCGACCGCTTCGTGGCCGGCGCCGCGCTCCGCCTGACACCCGACGATCCGGAGCGCATCGCCTCTCGCATGCGCGGCTACCGCGACCTGCGCGTGCGCACCCAGCCGGCCGGAGAGCGCAACGCCGGCTGCATGTTCAAGAACCCGCCCGGGGATCACGCCGGGCGCCTCATCGACGCCTGCGGCCTGAAGGGACTGACCGTCGGCCGCGCCCAGGTGTCGCCCATCCACGCGAACTTCTTCATCAACCTGGGGGGGGCCACGTTCCGCGACGTCGCCGTCCTCATGGACGCCGTGCGCGATGGGGTCCTCAAGGCGACGGGCAAGGCACTCGAGCCGGAGGTGGTGCTGTGGACCTGATCATTCCGAAACCGCCGCCAGGGCGCTTGGCAGTCCGGCGCCAGGAGCCGGCGTCGATGCCCTCCTACGGGTCCGACTCGATCTCCCCGTTCCTGCGACGCCGGCAGGACGAGCGGCTGCGAAAGAGCCGCCGGAGGCGGTTCACCTTGAGGCTGCTGCCCGCCGCCTTTTCGCTTCTGGTCCTGGTCGTCCTCGCGGCCGGGCTCCTGGGCGCGCGCTGGTACCTGACGCATTCGCCGCGGTTCAGCCTGAAGCGGATCGCGTTCACTCCCACCGACCATGCGCCGGTGGCGGAGCTGCGGCGCCTCACCTCGCGCCACCGCGGCCGCAACATTTTCCGGCTCGACCTGGCCACGATCGAGCGCGATCTCGAGCAGGTGCCCTGGGTGAAGTCGGCGATGGTGAAGCGCGTCCTCCCCGACCGGCTCTTCTGCGCCGTCGAGGAACGGGAGCCGAAGGGTCTGGCGCTTCTGCGCGGCCGCGTCTACCTCATCGACGAGGAGGGGACGGCGATCGACCTCCACACGGGGGCGGTCCAGGGCGGCTCCCTCCCGATCTTCACCGGACTGGACGAGTCGGGCGCTGCGCGGGCCCGGCAGGTGGCGCGGGGCTTCGACCTCCTGGCATGGCTCGACGCGACCCACCCGGCGCTGATGAAGGAGATCTCCGAGATCGACCTCAAGCAGCCGGATCGGATCGGGCTGCTGATGAACGACGGCGGGCCGGTGGTCCGCCTGAACCCGGACGACTACGGCGCCAACCTCGATCGGTGGCTGCAGATGCGGGACTACCTCGCGACGCACTTCGGGGACGGATCGTACGTCGATCTGCGTTTCAAGGACCGGATCGCCTTCCAACCGCTCGTGGCGCGCCGGAACTGAACGGGAGAGGGAGCCGATGGCCAGACGAAGCACCCAGGTGGCGGGACTCGACATCGGGACGACCAAGGTCTGCGTCCTGATCGTCGAGCCCTCGGAGAGCGGCCTGCCGGTCGTGCTCGGAGCTGGCAGCTGCCCATCGCGCGGCACGCGGCGCGGGGTGGTGGTCAACATCGAGGCCTGCGTCGCGGCGATCAAGCAGGCGGTCGAGGAGGCCGAGCTGCAGGCCGGGACGACCATCGACCGCACCTTCGTGGGCATCGGAGGGCCCCACGTGCGCGGCCTCAACAGCCGCGGTGTCGTGGCCATCGCCGGACGCGATCACGAGGTCGCCCTGGAGGACGTGCAGCGGGCCAAGGACGCCGCGCGGGCCGTGAGCATCCCGCCCGACAGCCAGATCTTCCACGTCCTGCCGCAGCAGTTCGCAGTGGACGGCCACACTGGCATCCACGATCCCCTCGGCATGAGCGGCGCCAAGCTGGAGACCGACGTCCACATCGTCACCGCCTCGGTCAGCGCGGCGCAGAACCTGGTGAACTGCGTCAACCGCTCCGGCATCGAGGTGGAGGGGATGGTCCTGGAGCAGTTCGCCGCGGCCGACGCCGTCCTGGCGCCGGACGAGATGGAGATGGGCGTGGCGCTCATCGACGTCGGCGGCGGCAACACCAGCATGGTGGTGTACGAGCGCGGGGCGCTGCGGCACATCGCCGTCCTGCCGACCGGCGGCGAGCACGTGACCAACGACATCGCGGTCGGCCTGCGCACGCCCGTCCCGGAGGCCGAGCGCATCAAGCGCAAGTACGGCTGCGCCCTCGCCTCGCTCGTCGACCACGAGGACACGCTCGAGGTGCCGAGCGTCGGCGGCCGCAAGTCGCGGGTCCTGAGCCGGCAGATCCTGTGCGAGATCATCCAGCCCCGCGTGGAGGAGATCTTCGCGATGGTGGCCGAGGAGCTGCAGCGCAGCGGCTTCGAGCGCGCGCTGCACGCCGGCATCGTGCTCACGGGCGGGGGCGCCATGCTGGAGGGGATCACCGAGATCGCCGAGGACGCGCTGGACTGCCCGGTGCGGCGGGGCTCCCCCGCCGACCTCGGGGGGCTCTGCGACTCGGTCTCCTCGCCGCAGTTCTCGACCGCCGTCGGCCTGGCGCTCTACGGCGCCCGGCAGCGCCGCGTCGTTCCGGCGCGCCCGCCGCACCCGTTCTTCATCGGCCGGATGACCGGCCTTTTCAAGGAGTGGTTCAACGAGCTCTTCTAGACCGAGGCCCAGGCGCAGGCACCGCCGACGCGCCATCACGCCAGAGGAGGACAGGCAGATGATTCTCATGGACCCGAAGGAACCCGCTCCATCGCTGCGGATCTCCTTCGACGAGACCAAGGCGATCGGCGCCAACATCAAGGTGATCGGAGTCGGGGGCGGCGGCAGCAACGCCGTCAACCGGATGATCAACGCCAACCTGCAGGGCGTCGAGTTCATGGTCGCGAACACAGACTCGCAGGCGCTCAAGAGCTCCCGGGCCCCGCTCAAGATCCAGATGGGGGCCAAGCTGACCAAGGGGCTGGGGGCCGGGAGCAATCCCGACGTCGGCCGCCAGGCGGCGCTGGAGGACTCCGAGAAGATCATCGAGGCGCTGCAGGGCGCCGACATGGTCTTCATCACCTCCGGCCTCGGCGGCGGTACCGGGACCGGCGCGGTCCCGATCATCGCCAGCCTGGCGTCGGAGCTGGGGGCGCTGGTCGTCGGGGTGGTCACCAAGCCGTTCGCCTTCGAGGGCAAGAAGCGCCGCGAGCAGGCCGAGGAGGGGCTCAAGGAGCTGCACAACAGCGTCGACACGGTGATCTGCATCCCCAACGAGAAGCTCCTCAACTCGGTCGACAAGGGCATGCCGCTCGGCGCCGCCTTCCTGTTCGCGGACGACGTGCTGCGGCAGGCCGTGCAGGGCATCTCCGACCTGATCACCATCCCGGGCGAGATCAACCTCGACTTCGCCGACGTGCGGACGATCATGAGCGGCATGGGGATGGCGCTCATGGGAACCGGCATCGCCTCGGGTCCGAGCCGCGCCATCGAGGCGGCCCAGCGGGCCATCTCCTCCCCGCTCCTGGAGGACGCCACCATCGACGGCGCGCGAGGCATCCTGATCAACATCACCGGCGGCCACGACATGACGCTCCACGAGGTGGCAGAGGCGTCGAGCCTGGTGCAGCGGACCGCCGACCCGGAGGCGAACATCATCTTCGGAACGGTGATCGACAAGGAGATGTCCGAGCAGATGAAGATCACCGTCATCGCCACCGGCTTCAACCACGACCGCGAGTCGAAGGCCGAGGCTCCCAAGCCGCCCGCCCGGGACGCGCGGGCCGAGGCCGCAGCGCCGCAGCGCCGCGACATCGACACGCCGGCGTTCCTGAGGCGCTCGCCGTCGCACCCCACGAGCCGGGCGGCGGCGGACGGCTCGACGACGCTGCACTATGCGGCGCTGCCGGACGACCTGGAGGTCCCGACCTTTCTGAGAAAACAGATGGACTGACGGCGGGTCACTCAGCCGCACGCCGGGAGCCCGGGGCGGTTCGCGCCGCGCGGGGGGCCGGCACGGGGGGCGAGCATGTCCGGCCATTACAAGATCCTGGTTGCCGACGACCGTGAGGACAACCTGGGGCTGCTGCGCGAGTGGCTCTCGGCGCAGGACTACCACGTGCGCTGCGCCCGGGACGGGCGGGAGGCGCTCGAGCTGGCCCGGCAGGATCCGCCCGACCTGATCCTGCTCGACAAGGTCATGCCGGAGGTGGACGGCCTGGACGTGGCGCGCCAGCTCAAGCAGGAGGATCGCTTCGCGACCGTCCCGATCATCGTCCTCACCGGCCGCGACGACACGCGCCGCCAGGCGATCTTCGACGACGGCGGGGCCGACGATCTGATCATGAAGCCGCTCGCCTTCGAGGAGGTCGACACCCACGTCCGCACCATGCTCAAGAAGCGCGAGGTGTTCCGCGCCCTGGAGAAGGCGAACGCCGAGCTCCGCCTGGCCAACGAGCGGATGGAGCGGCTCATCCAGCGCGACGAGAAGACGGAGCTGTACAACTACCGGCATTTCATGGACCGGCTCCTGGAGCAGTTCAAGCTGGTCTGCCGCTACGGCACCAACCTGACGCTGGTGATGTTCGATCTCGACCATTTCAAGGCGGTGAACGACCGCCACGGGCACGTGGCGGGAGATCACGTCCTGCGGCAGTTCGGCCAGATCATGCTGCGCACCGCGCGCGAGACCGACCTGGTGGCGCGCTACGGCGGGGAGGAGTTCAGCGTCCTCCTGCCTCACACCTCGGCGTCGCAGGGGCAGCGGCTCGCCGAGCGCGTGCGCAAGTCGACCGAGGGGCATTCGTTCGAGATACCGAACGGCGGCAGCCCGCTGCGGGTCACGGTCTCCGCGGGTGTCGCGACCGTGCCGATCAACG
>DASRJX010000141.1:0-2185 GCA_035649235.1 Candidatus Cryosericum sp. | reverse complement strand
CCCGAGGCCGCCCCTCGTCAACCTCGATCGTGGGGGGCCCCGGGCGGGTCGACTGGTAGTAAACTGCCGGCACAGGAGGCTCCAAGATGCGCAAGACTGGATTCGCGCTCCTCGCGCTTTGCGCGGCGGGGGTGCTGGCCCTGGGATCGACCGCCGGCGTCGCGCCCGAGGGCGCCGGGGCGCCTGCGCCCGGAGTGCCGGCCGCGGGAGGCGCCCCCGCAGCGCCTCCGGCCGCGGAGCCCCAGGTCAAGCCGCTCGAGTCCGGCGACATGGCGCCGGACTTCGCCCTGGCGGGATCGGACGGCAAGACCTACCACCTCTCCGACTTCAAGGGGAAGCAGGCGGTCGTCATCGCCTGGTTCCCGAAGGCCTTCACCGGCGGCTGAACGGCCGAGTGCAAGTCGCTCCGTGCGAGCGGCGGCCAGCTGCGGGGATTCGATGTCGCCTACTTCGCGGCCAGTTGCGACGACGCCGAGACCAATAAGAAATTCGCCGAGTCGCTCGAGCTCGACTTTCCGATCCTGAGCGACCCCGAGAAGACCACCGCGCGCGCCTTCGGCGTCCTGCAGAGCCAGTACCCGTCCCGGCACACCTTCTACATCGGCAAGGACGGCCGGATCCTCTATGTCGATCGGGCCGTGAAGCCTCAGACCGCGGGCGAGGACGTGGCGCGGCATCTCGGCGAGCTGAAGATCCCCGCCAAGGCCGGGTAGGCGGCAGCGGCCCCCTTGTCGTCGCGGGGCCCCGCGCCCTTGATCGCCAGCCCGGGGGTCATGTAGTCTCTCGGCCATCATGACAGCGAGGAAGCCGGCCCCGGAGCCGTCCGCACTCCGGCAGGACGCGGAAGCCCTGCGGCCGTTCATCGTCGACCTGACGCTCCGGATCTGCCGCGCGCGGACGGTCAACTACCTCCTGGATCACTTCCCCGATCGCGGACCGGACGACATGCCGGGCCCGGGCCAGGAGTCGCGCGTCGTCTCGATCCTGGGCGAAGAGCTGCGCCGCATCGGCGTGCCCTTCGCCACCCACGCCAAGGTCAAGGGACGCGAGAGCCTCCTGGCCACGGTCGGGAAGCGGCTCCCCGGCTACCGGCAGCTCCTGGTCCTGCTGCACACCGACACGGTGCCGAGCGGGGCGCCCTCGGACTGGCGCTTCCCGCCGTTCGAGCCGTTCGAGAAGGACGGCAACCTGTACGGCCGCGGCGTCCTGGACGATAAAGGCCCGCTTGCCGCATCCTTCGCGGCCCTGCGAATTCTCAAGGCGCACGAGGAGGCGATCCCCGGTGCCTTCACCTTCGGGGCCGTGGCCGACGAGGAGGTCGGCATCGGCGTGGGGCTTCCGTACCTCATCGAGGAGGGGCTGATCCACTGCACCGACGCCGTCATCCCCGACATCGCCGGGAACATGAAGGAGATCAACGTCGCCGAGAAGGGGAGGGTGCTCCTCAAGGTGCAGGCGCGCGGCCGCCAGGCGCACGCCATGGAGCCGGCGAAGGGCGTCAACGCGATCCACGCCATGAGCCGGTTCCTCCTGGCGCTGGAGCGCGTGCACCTCCGGCACCGGCCGCACCCGCTCCTCGGCGGGCCGACGATCAACACCGGCATCGTGTGCGGCGGCATCGCGGCGAACGCCGTGCCGGCCGACTGCGAGGCGACGCTCGACATCCGCTACGTGCCGGGGCAGACGGCCCAGGGCATCCGCGAGGAGATCCAATCACTCGCCGATCAGGCGCTCGCGGGTCCGCAGGGCCTCCCGGGCGCCACGGTGCAGGTCTCCGTCATGCAGGATGCCTTGCCGTGCGAGGTGTCGCCGGAGGCGCCGATCGTGAAGCGCCTGCTGCGCCACGCGCCGGACGCCAAGGTGATCGGCAGCGGCGGCGGCACGTTCGCCAAGGACCTCGTCCTGATGGGCGTCGACGCCGTCGGCTGGGCGCCCGGGGACGAGGCGACCTACCACCAGCCGAACGAGGAGATCGAGGTGGAGCAGCTGGTCGTGTTCGCGGGACGGCTGGCCGCGCTGGCGCTCGAGATCGCATCCGAGAAGGTGAGCGAGCCGTGAGCCGGCGCGGAGAGCGGCGCGCCAGCCGGTTCGGGGTCCTGCCCCCGGCGCTCGGCGCGCTGCCGCTCGCCGCGCTGCTCGGGATCGGTCTCGCGGCGGCCGCGCAGCCGGGATCCGCGCCGCCGGC
>DASRJX010000140.1:0-5546 GCA_035649235.1 Candidatus Cryosericum sp. | reverse complement strand
GTCCACCGAGAACTCCAGAGCATAGGTGCCGCCGGAGGCGAACACCGCCTCCATGCCGAAGGACAGCCCGTCGAGGTCGTCCTGCGCCACCAGCCCCAGGGACTCGGCGCGGAAGACGATGGTCGGGGAGCCGGTGGGGTTCTTCGGGTCCTGCGTCATGAGATCGGCCGGCGAGGCACGCCGTGAGGAGGCGCGCATGATCGCCAGGGAGCGGGACGAGGGGTCGAGGGAGTAGGTCTTGCCGGGGCTGGTGTCGTCGAAGATCGACGCGGGCGGCGTCCCTTCCTGATCGAGCGAGTCGGCGTTGTCGGAGGTGGTCATGCCTGCCGAGGCGAACCCGAGTCCTCCGCCCAGGCACGGCAAAGCCCCGCAGAGCGGACCCGCGGCGCGGAGGAAATCCCCGCCGCTGCACCCTGAAGGACAGATCGCGGCGTTGCCGAGCGATGGCGATCCCTGCGCGAGCGACAGCAGGAAGTCTCCGGTGAGGACGTTGAACGACAGACCGTCGATGTCGTCGGCCGTCGCCAGGCCGAGCGTCGCGGCGCTGAAGAAGATCGACAGCGAATCGTGGCCCGGGTCGTAGACGAGGATATCGGCGGGTCCGGCGCCGCCCGGGAGCCTCGGGTTGTCTCCCAGGAGCGTCGGCGAGCCCGGCGCCAGGGAGAGATAGACCCTCCAGGCCGGCCGTCCAGCCACCACTGGAGGCACCAGGTCGTCGAACGCATCGACGTTGTCCTGCACGCCGGCTCCGCCGGCCGGACATTCCTTCAGTCCGAGCCCCGGCGCGGATCCCGGCGCGCCATCCCCATCGAACTGCAACGTCGCGATCCCCAGTCCGGTCGTCCTGAAGATGTCGGCCGCCGCCTCCGGCGGGCAGGGGACGGCGGGCGGACAGAGACCCGTCTCGGAGCAGATCGCGTTGCCCCCGAGGATCGCCCCGCTGGCCAGGAACCCGACCGAGAAACGCAGCTGAGGTGAGGTGACCTGATCGAAGCCGAACGACAGGGCATCGAGATCGTCGGCGCCGAGCAGACCGATCGCCTCGGCCTGAACGAAAGGCGTCGGGCCGGGCGTGAAGAGGTCGGCCGGCCGTTTGAGCGGCGAGGCTCGATCGACCGAGAAGACCTGGGCGCGCGCGACATCCGCGCCTCCGGAAAGCCAGAAGACTGGCGCCGCCAGGAGCAGCGCCAGAAGGAGCATCCACGTGCCGGCGATCCTGCGCATGAGACACCTCCTCGAGTTCTGGTGGAGGATGCCTTCCCGGCCTTGAACAATCCTTGAACGGGGCCGGCAGGGCACCGAGATCGTCGCTGCCGAGCGGACCTATCGCCTCGGCTTGAACGAATGGCGCAGGGCCGGGCGTGACGAGATCGGCCGGCCGTTCGAGCGTTGAGCCTCGATCGACCGGGAAGAATTGGGCGCGTGCGACGTCTGCGCCTCCGGAAAGCCAGAGGGCTGGCGCCGCCAGGAGCGGCGCGTCCAGGAGCCGGCGAGCTTGCGCATAAAGCACCTCCCCGAGTTTTGCGGGAAAATGCCTTACGGGCCTTGAACAATCCTTGAACGGGGCCGGCCGCGGAGCGCGGCCCAGGGCCTAAGAGCTGGGACTGGAGGGGGTTACAGCCCGCCGCGGCGGTCGAGAAGATTCAGCAGGAAGCGCGCCGCGTCGAGCCGGACGAGCGCGCCGGCGGGATTGAAGGCGCTGCCGCCGGCGGCCGGCACGACCGCGATCAGGTTGTTCTCGAGGCCCACCGCGATGTAGCCGCGCAGCGAGTACGGGATGCTCGAGGCGTCCACGACAGCCAGCGCCTCGCCGGCACGCGCCTGCGCCGCCGCCTCCAGGCCGGCGGCACGCACCAGAGCCACGGTGAAATCAAGCCGCGTCACGCTGTCGCGCGGCTTGAACGCCTTGCCGATGGCCGCTCCCATGAGGATCTGCTTCGCCCGCGTGCCCGCGACCGTCTCGATATAGGGGAAGGCCGCGTCCTGGACGCCGACGTCCGGGAAGGAGGCGCCGGAGGGGATGCGCTGCGGCAGCCCGGCGGTCAGCGCCAGGGCGCGCGCCAGCTCGGCGCGCGTCAGCCCGTCGCCCGGCACGAAGTGGTCCGCGCGGCCGACGAGGACGTGCTGGCTGACGGCCCGCGTGATGAGCCTCAGAGAGGCGGGGTCGAGCGCCGCGACGTCGCTGTAAGCCGTGAGCGCCGCCACGGATGTCTCCTGGCGCGCCGAGAACGGCTGGTCGAGAGGGCCGGTCCCGGTCTTGAAGGAGATCGTCGCCGTCATCGCGGGCGGAACGGCTCCCAGCACGTGGACGCCGTCCTCCCGGCCGAACAGGGCGAGCCCGTTGATCGCCGTGGATCGTCCGACCACCCGGCCGGAAGCGTCCGCGACCTGGAGATCGAGGTCGCTCAATCCGGGCGCCGTGCCCCACGCCAGGCTCAGCTGCCAGGAGAGCGCCGACTCTTCGACGCTCACCGGCACCTGCAAGGTGCCGCCGGCCGGCAGCGTCGCCTGCGACAGCACCGCCGGCCGGTGCTCGATGCGGTATGGACGCGCGTCGAGCCAGCCCGGGATGTGCGTGCCGAACGGGCGGGCCGGCTGGCGCGCCTGCGTGAGCGCAGCCCAGGCGTCGAGCCGTCCCGCTCCGACCTCGGACCGGTCGCGGCCGAGGAACGGAGTGGCCGTGCGCTGCACGAGGCGCTTGACCTCCGCCGGAGTCAGAGCCGGATTGGCCTGGAGGAGGAGCGCCACGACGCCGGCCACGTGCGGCGCGGCGAACGACGTTCCGCTCGCCGTCGAGTAGGGCGATCCGCCGTTCAGAAGGACGGGGCTCGCGGCCGTGATCGACTCTCCCGGCGCCAGCAGGACGGGATGGTACAGAAGCTCTTCGAAGATCCCGCGCGAGGAGAAATCGGAGAGCCGGCCGTCCTTGCGCACCGAGCCGACGCCGATGACCCAGGGAGCCACGGAGTACGGATTCAAGGTGTCGGCGGCCGGACCGTGGTTGCCGACGGCGAAGACGACGGTGATGCCGGCGTCGTAGAGGGCCCGGGTCGCGATGTTGACCGGGTCGTCGGGATCGAAGAAGCCCTCCGTCCCCCAGGAGCAGTTGACGACCCTGACTCCGAAACGCGCCGCGTTGTCGAGGATGTAGTCGAAGCCCTCGAGGACGTTGGTGATGAACAGATCCCCGGCCGAAAGACCCAGGATGGAGGCGCCCGGGGCGGCGCCCCGCTGGGCGCCTGCGCTGGCGGCGCCGCTCCCGGCGGCGACCGAGGCGACGAAGGTGCCGTGTCCGAGCAGAAGGTCGGTGTTCGGGATGCCTTCCACGGGGACCGGCGGGATGAAGCCCGGTCCGGTGTTGAGGGCCGCATTGACCCGGACGTTCTGCACCACCTTCGATCCGAACGGCAGGTCGGGGTGCGTGGCGTCGACGCCCGTGTCGAGCACGGCGATCGTGACGCCTGCGCCCGTCGGCGCGCCCGCGGGCACGAGAGCCAGCTCGGGATCGGTCTCGACCTCCGGCAGCCCGATGAGGGCGCGGCTCTCCTGGTCGAAGAAGGAGAGCGTCCGGTCGGCGTAGACGGAGCGCACGGCGGGCAGGTGCGCGATCGCCCGTAGCTGGTCCGGCGTGGCGTTGACGACGACCATCGGCAGCCGGCGGAAGATCGTCCCGCCCGGGATGCCGAGCCCGTTCAGCGCCGCCAGGTCCGCGGCGCCCGGGTAGGCGCGATACGTGACGATGACGTTGATCGAGGAGGTGTCCGGAAGGAAGGAGAGCTTGTCGAGCAGCTCGAGGTCCAGGCTGATCCCGCCGGTCGCGAGAGCGTCCTCGAAGGAGAGGCCGCCGACGTCGTTCCAGCGGATGCCCCCCACGTCGTTCCAGCGGATGCCGGAAGCGTCGTTGAAGAGCGTCGCGCCGACGTCGTTCCAGCGGATGCCGCCGACGTCGTTCCAGCGAATGCCGCCGACGTCGTTCCAGCGGATGCCGCCGACGTCTTTCCAGCGGATGCCACCGACGTCGTTCCAGCGGATGGCGGAGGACTCCGTGACGTAGGGCCCGGCCGGCAGGAGAGTGGCATCGAAGAGGATGAGGACCAGGAGCGTAGCGAGCCCCGCCCTCATGAGGCGGGGTCTTCTGCTCGAGCGCGGCGGCAGATTTCTCATCGTCTCTGGGACAAGCGACTGCCAAAGTGATGCACTGAGTATACCACGGGAGCGCGAGTCCGACAGGCGCAAGCCAGGTCAGTCGTTGGCTAGCCCACTACCGGCAGGTGCCGGGCGCTCACCCGCCGCCCCGCCCGGGCGGCTCCCGCCGGCGCTGCTGGCGCAGCGGCACGACCTTGGCGCCGCGCTTCTCCGCCGATTCGCCGCGCGTCGCGCGCGCTTTCTCGTACACCTGCCGCGTCTCCGGGAGCGGCTCGCCCTCCAGATCGTCGGCGAGAGCGCGGACGAGCCGGGCGTACTCTTTCTCCACGCCGGCCCGGTTCCCCGTCATGCCGAGCGCCCGCATGAGGTCCGAGGACGCCTCCTCGTCGAGCGGGTCGTGCGTGATGCGGCGCTCGAGGAGCGGGATGCCGCTCTCGACCGCGCCGGACTTCAAGTGAAGGCGTCCCGCCTCCTCCAGGGCGGTGACGTAGAGAGTCTCGTAATGCGCCCGCGGCGCGTCCGCCCACTCTTCGTAAGCCTCTTCCATGAACGGGCCCCGGTACAGGGCGAGCGCGGCATCGTAGGCGGCGAGCGCCGGCTCCGCCTCGCCGCGTCGGGCGCGGGCGCGGGCCTCCTTGAGGCCCGCTTCGAAGCGCTCGACGTCGACGTCGTAGCGGTACGCGGGATTGAGGAAATAGGCGCCGCCCTCGAACAGGATGAAGTTCTTCGGCACGTTGTGGGCGTGGTTCAGGGCGTTGCGCAGGAACGAGATGGTCGGATGGAAGTTCTTGTCGATGACCGAGGGGCGGGACTCGCCCCAGAGCGCGTCGACGATCCGGTCCTTGGTGGCGCGTCGATCCCGTGACGACGCCACGAAGCAGAAGATCTCGAGGGCGCGCCGGATCTTCCAGGCGCGGGTCGGGATCTTGGCCTCCGCGTCACGGAACACCTCGACCGGACCGAGCAGGCGCACGGTGAGGTCGGGCCCGTCGGTCGCCGCGCGCCGGGGCGCAACTCCACGCGCCGCCGGGGCCGGCGCGTCCGAGGTCTCGAACAGGTAGGCCGGCGCTCCGGAGACCGATCGCAGCCAGGCCCTGAAGCCGCGGTCGAGATCGGCGACCCGCTGCACGGCGGCGCGGTAGTCGTAGCGCTCGGCCAGGCGCAACGCCTCGCGCACCGCGGCCTCGGCCCGATCCCGCTTGCCCGCCTGATGGCAGGCCAGCGACAGGAGGAGGTGCGCCGCGCAGTCCTGGTAGGCGCGCTCCAGTGACTTGAAGACCCGGGCCGACTCGGAGAGCGGATCGAGCGCCGCGGCGGGCCTGCCGGCACGCACCCGGACCTCCCCCAGCGCCAGGAGCGACGAGGCGATTCCCTCGGTATCGGCGGCCTGCCGGCGGCCG
>DASRJX010000139.1:0-6834 GCA_035649235.1 Candidatus Cryosericum sp. | reverse complement strand
CCGCCCGATCCGCCGGCGGCGCCGGGACCGCAGCGGGCGCCTGCGCCGTCACGCCTGGCGCGTCAGCCGTGCCGGCCCCCCGCGCCGGTGCGGCCGGTCCCGGAGCGAGCACGAGCGCGGCCGCCAGAAGGCCGCCGAACGGCCGCCTCACCGTGGGGCCTGCCCTTCAGGCGCCGCCGGGTCGTGCTGCCAGAGAAAAAAGTAGAGGTAGGGGGCTGCGCCGGAGCCCGGCGGGAGAAGACGCAGGATGTAGCGCCCGCGGCGCGGCAGCGAAGGCACCATCACCCGCAGGCGGGCGTCGCGCCCTCCCTCGGCCCGTCCGCCGAGGGAGGGTACGGCCGCGCCACCCTCCTCGAGGATCGCCACTTCATAGACTCCCTCGGCGGCGCCGAACGGCAGCAGGACATCGATCGACCAGGGGCCGTTTCCAGGCAGGCTCGCAGGTCCTTCCGCGCCGCGCTGCGAAGGCGACAGCGTGACCGTCGTGATCGCGGTCGGGCGTTGCTGCTCCTCCGGAGTGGGTTGAATCGCTCGCAGCGCGCGGATCACGGGCACGGCTACCGCGGCGAGGATGGCGGCGGCCGCCGCCAGGGCGGCCAGCGTCCGGATGCGCGGTCGCCGCCAGGCAGGCCCCGGGACCACCGCCGGCGGCATCTCCTCGTCCCGCGCATCCTCGCTCGCGCGGCCGGCGGCGACGAGCGCCTCGTAATCCTCACGGCACGCGGAGCATTCACGGAGGTGCTGCGTGATGCGATCGGCGCGCGCCGGGTCGGTCTTCTCCCCTGCCTCCCAGTCGACCAGGTCGGTCGCTTCGATGTGCTCGGTGCGATCCTCCAGCCGCAGACTGTCACGCATCGAGGCCAGGGCCGCGGCCTCGCCGCGGCAGTCGCCGCAGGCTTCCAGGTGCTCGGCGACGCGCCTGGCCTGCTCTTCGTCCAGGCTTCCGCCGACGAACCATGGGAGCAACGACGCCAGCGTGTCGTGGACCTGCTTGTCGTCGGCGCGATCGGCGCTCACTCTCCTGCCTCCCGCAGCCGCGGAAGCCGAGGAGCCGGTTCCGGGCGCAGATCGAGCGGCTCCGCGCCGGCTCCGACGTCGCGCCGCGTCAGGCGGCAGCGATGGACCCGCAGCTTGACCGCGTTCATCGAGATCCCCAGCCGCTTCGCGACCCCGGCGTAGCTCAGCCCTTCGAGGAAGATCAGGCGGAGCAGCTCGCGGCACTCCGGCGGCATGCGCGCGAGCCGGCGCAGGTTGCGCCCGTGCGCCTCGGCGCGCAGGAGCGAGACTTCGGGGTCAAGGGCCCCTTCGCGTTCGGGCGCGATCAGCGGATCGACCTCCGCCGCGAAGCGGCGCCGGCGCAGATGCTCCAAGCAGACGTAACGGCTGATGCGCTGCGCATACCTGACGAGCGAAGCGTCACCACGAAAGGCGCCGGCGCGCAGGTTGAAGTACAGCCGGCAGAGGGCCTCCTGGACCAGATCGTTCTGGGTGTCGCCTTGGAAGCGGAATCCCCGGACCGCGCGCGCGACCGCTCGGCGCAGAGTCTCGTGCGCGTCCGGATCGCCGATCAGGAACGCGGAAACGCGGTCCCTGTTGTCGTCTGGCGACGCCATCGGAGGTCCCTGTAAATGGCCGGAGCGAGAAGCAGTCGGGATACCCCGCAAGAATATACCGGGTTCCGTCGCAGGAGCACGCGGCAATTTCGGCGCGACACCAGAAGGCGCTTCGCGACACTAGTACACATAGGGGTTGTGTCGCCTGGCTCCGAACCTGGAGCCGCGCCTGGCGAAGCTGCCGGTCTGCGCCCCCTGGACGGTCATGAATCGATGCCCAGGCGGCGGCGGAGATTACGACGACCGTCGCGGATCGAACGCCGACTCGGACGCCAGCTCTTTCATGAGGGCGATCTCCCTCTCGGTCGGCTTGGGAGGGACGACGATCCTGAGCCGCACGTAGAGATCGCCACGGCTTCCGGACGGCAGCGCCGCCCCCTTCCCTTTCAGGCGCAGCACCCTGCCGCCCTGGCTGTTCGGCGGAATCCGAAGGGCGACCGGCCCGTCCAGCGTCGGCACCTCGACCCGGGCTCCCAGCACGGCTTCCCAGGGGGCGATCGGAAGCTCCAGCTCGAGGTCGCCGGCCTCTTTCAGGCGGAAGCGCTCGTGAGGCGCGACGTGAACGCGAAAATACAGGTCGCCGCGCGCGCCGCCGCCGAAGCCGGCGCCCCCCTTGGCCGGGACACGGATGACGGACCCGTCCTGCACACCCCGGGGGATGTTGACCGTGAAGCTTTCGAGCCTCGTCCTGTGGCCGATCCCGCGGCAGACCGGGCAGGCCTTGTCGCCCTTGCGGCCCGAGCCGCCGCATTCCGGACACGGCTCCTCGAGGGGAACGCGGACCGCCCGGCTGGTGCCGTGATACGCCTCTTCCAGCGTGACGGCGACCTCCGACTCGACGTCGCCGCCGCGCGCCGACGACGCGAAGCCGGCCCCTCCCTGACGCCGGCCTCCGAAGATCATCTCGAAGAAGTCGCTGAACCCCCCGAGGCCCCCGCCGCTCGAGAACAGGTCGCCGAGGTCGCCCATGTCGCCGACGTGCACGCGGTACGACTCGGCGCCCGCGCCCGGAGGAGGCGTGAAATCCATCCCGGACTTCCAGTTCTGCCCCAGCGCGTCGTACTTCCTGCGCTTGTCCTTGTCGGAGAGGACCTCGTAGGCCTCGTTGATCTCCTTGAACCGCTCCTCGGAGGCCTTGTTCCCCGGATTGAGGTCCGGATGGAACTTGCGGGCGAGTTTCCGGTACGACTTCTTGATCTGGTCGTCGCTCGCGTCCCGGGCGACGCCGAGTGTCTCGTAGTAATCGCGGAATTTGACGGTCATCCGCTCACTCTAGGCTGGAAAGATCAGGCGGGCCGTCGTGCCGCGTCCGATCTCGCTCGTGATCTCCGCGGATCCGCCGTGCAGCAGGGCGATGCTGTGGACGATGGCGAGGCCCAGGCCCACGCCGCCCGTCTGGCTGGATCGCGACGGGTCCGCGCGGTAGAACCGCTCGAAGACGTGCGGCAGGTCGGAGGCGGCGATGCCCGACCCGGAATCCCGCACCTCGACGCGCAGCGCTGCGGCGTCGCGCCGCGCGCTCAGGGTGACGAGGCCGCCGCTCGGCGTGTGGGACAGCGCGTTGGCCACGAGGTTGCCCACGGCACGCTGAAAGAGCGTCCGATCGAGGTGCGCCCGCAGGTCCCCCTCGGCATCGACGCGCATCGTGATCCCCACCTCCGCGGCCGCGGCGTCGTAGAACTCCTGGACCCGGGCGAGCTCCGCCCCGGCATCGATCACCCCTCGCTTGATGAAGGCTTCCGCGCTCTCGGCGCGGGCCAGGAACAGGAGCGCGTCGATCATCGCCGAGAGCCGCGCGCACTCTTCGAGGCACGATCCCAGCACGTCGCGATAGTCCTCGGGCGTCCGGGCGCGGCTGAGCGCCACCTCGGCCTCGCCGCGCAGATTGTTGATCGGCGTGCGCAACTCGTGGGCGATGTCGGCCGAAAAGCGCGACAGGCGGCCGAAGGATCCCTCGATGCGATCGAGCATCGCGTTGAACGTCTCGGCGAGCGCGGACAGCTCCGCGGGCAGTCCGGACGTCCGCAGCCTCTCGTGGAGCGTGGCCGAACCGATGTGCCGGGCCGTGCGGGTAATCTGCTTGACCGGATGGATACCGCGGCGCGCGACGGCGTACCCGGCCACGCCGCAGCCGACGAGACCTATCCCGAGCACCCAGAACAGGCGCCGGCGAAAGGCTGCCACCAGGGCGGCCTCCTGGGTCCGCTCGGCGGCCACCTGGATCACGCACTCGCTCCCGAGGCGCGAGCCGCACGCCGCCCGCGCGACCGTGCTTCGGTAGAAGCGGCCATCCGGAGCGTGGATCGCGACGCCCGGGCCGATGCTCATGTCGCCGGCGGGAGGGACCTGGACGTTCGCGCCCGACAGGATGGCGCCGGTTCCGGGCGTTTCGCTGACCAAAGCTCCCTGCGCGTCGAGCACGCGCAGGTAGACCTGCGCGTAGCGTCTGGCCCCCGATTCGAATTCGACCTCCTGACGCAAGCCCGCCACGTCGTCCGGCCGCTCGAGGAGAAGCGCCCGGACGACCTGGACCTGATCGGCGAGCATGTGGTCGTTTTGCCGATCCAGGCTGCTGAGCAGCTTGTGGTAGAGGAGTCCGGTCGTTCCGAGGATGAGACCGAAGGCCGACAGCGTGTACCAGACCGTCAGGCGGGCGGCGAGGGATCGGGGGAGCGCCCGCAAACTCCGCTCGAGAGCGGTCTTCGCCGACATGGCCGGCTGCCTAGATGAAGAAGGCGGCCCGCGACCGGGCCGCGTCTCCGAGGAAGGTCGCGACGCCGCCGAGGACGACGCCGTCGATCAGCTCGTCTTTCGTGATCCCCATGACGTCCATCGACATGGTGCACGCGATCTGCTTCACGCCCAGGTCGCGCGCCATCGCGAAGAGCTCCTCGATCGAGGCGATCTCCTTCTCCTTCATCATCGTCCTGAGCATGGCGCGGCCCAGGCCGCCGAAGTTCATCTTCGACAGCGGCATCTTCGAAAGGGTGGCGGGCGTCATCGCCACGAACATCTTCTCCTTCAGGCTCTTTCCGGACAGGACCGACTGCTTCTTGAGCGCGGCCAGGCCCCAGAAGGTGTAGAAGACCGAGACCTCCAGGCCCATCGCCGCCGCGCCGGTGGCGATGACCAGTGAGGCGAGATGCCGATCGAGATCGCCCGAGAACACGACCAGGGTGACGCGGTTGTCGGGAAGATCCCGCGTGAGGGCCGCGAGGCGTTCGTCGATGTAGGCCCGGACAGCGGGGTCGATCGCGGGCCGCGCACTGTCGCTCAAGACTTCTTCCGGAGGTGATGCACGTAGATCGTGCGGTCCTGCTCGTCCTTGCCCTCCACCTGACTCACGAGCTCGCAGGTGGCGCTCGTCTTCATCCAACCCTGGAAGTCCAGCACCGAGCCGGGGTCGGTGGCGACCACCTTCAGCACCTGGCCCGCCGACATCGCGTCCAGCTCCTTCCTCGCCTTGACGATCGGCATCGGACACTTCAGCCCGCGCGCGTCGAGCGTTCGATCCTCGGACATGGGATTACCTCCTAGAAAGTGCGCACTCGTTCCGGCCCAGCTCCATGGTGGCGCGCGTCTCGTCGTCGACGGCCCGCGCGCCGAGGTTGATCGCGCGGATCGTGTCGTAGGCCTCGGGCGCGGGCCGGACGGCCTGCACGATCTCCTCCAGAAACGCCGGCTCGTCCGCCTGCATCAACGGGCTGCCGCGGCGCAACGTTCCGAGGCGCTCGCCGACGACGCCGTCCGCGCGGACCTCCTGCGGTCCTCCCGAGTGCGCCGGGAGAACGAGGGCGTCGTCCGGGACGGTCGCGAGCCGCCGGTGGAGCGTCGCGTGCAGCTCGCGGCCCCACGCGACGGCCTGACCCGCGAGGTCGGGCCGCCCGACGCTACCGACGAACAGCGTGTCGCCGGTGAGGAGGAGTCCGTCTCCCACCAGGAGCGCCGTGCTCCCAGGCGTGTGGCCCGGGGCGCTCAGGAAGACGAGCGGCGTGACCGTCACGCGGCCCAGCCGGACGGTCTCGCGGTCCTCGATGGGCGTGTACGGAAACGCCGCGCCCCCGAAATCGGCCGCGCTCGCGTAATACCCGGCGCCCGTCTCCGCCGCGAGCGCCGGCGCTCCGGAGACGTGATCCGCGTGCAGGTGCGTGTCGAAAACCGCGCGCGGCACGAGATGGTTCTCCTCGAGGAGGCGCCGATAGGGGTCGAGGCTACGGCCGGGGTCGACGACGACCGCGTCGCTGCCCGCCGCGACGACGTAGGAGAGGCATCCCTTCCCGAACCGGTTGATCTGCCAGACGCTCACGGGGCCCGACGCGACCGGGCACCCGATGCTCTCCTCTCCCCATGCGGCCATGCCCCCCACGAGGTTGCGGGCGTCGATCTTCTGCTCGCGGAGGAGATCCGCGACGAACTCGGAGGATCCTCCCTTCGCGCAGACCACGACGAGCGGGTCCGAGCGGCCCCCCAACCATTTCTTCACCGCCGCGACGGACTCCTCCTCGGACTCGAGGAACGCGAAGTAGGGGCGGTTCATCGTCTCGATCGGCCCCGGCGCCTCGACCTTCCAGCGCGCGAACTCCTCCTCGTTGCGCACGTCGAGAACGCGCGTCGTCGCGCTCTTGCCCGCGCCCTCGTAGAGCGCCCGGGCCGTGGTCGTTTCGCTCGAGCCCATGGTGTGTGCCTGCCGGCATCCTACCACCGCCCTGGCCCCGGTGGCGATGACACGGTCAGTCATGGAACTTCTGCCCTCGCGAGAGCATCGCCACGATGTCATCCAAGCGCTTCTCCCGGGTCTCGGGCTTCTTTGCGGTCTGCAGCCTCCACGCAATGGCGTACAGGTTGGCCCGATTGAGAGTCTCGAAGAAGGCCTTGGCGCGTCGATGATCGTCGAGTCGCTTCAATAGGTCGGCGGGGATACTCATCTTGCTCGGTGGGTCGTAGGCGGCCTTCCAACGCCCGTCCTTTCTGGCGGCTTCGATCTCCCGGTATCCCGCCGGCCGCATTCTCCCGGATCGGATGAGCCGCTCGGCGTGTTCCGTGTTCTTCTTCGACCAAGTGCTGTTCGCGCGTCGCGGGGTGAACTTCCGAAGCCATGATGCGTCGTCGTGCTTCTTGAGCTGGCCGTCGATCCAGCCGAAACAGAGCGCGCAATCGAGCGTCTCCTGGTAGGTCGCGGAGGGAACGCCGGAGTCCTTCTTGAAGAATCGCACCCAGATCC
>DASRJX010000138.1:0-3753 GCA_035649235.1 Candidatus Cryosericum sp. | reverse complement strand
GCGGCGCCCCGCACGTCAGTCGGATCCCGCCGGCGACAGGACGCCGTGGACTACCGGCGCGACCTTGCGCGTCAGATCGAGGTAGGTCCCGAGAGCGCTCCCTGATTCTTTGAACGACTGGCGGAACAACGCCAGGATCTCCTTGCGATCGACAATCCCGGCGCGGTAGGCGTCGTGCAGCTGCTGGCCGAGGAAGTACCCCAGCTCGTGCACCAGGATGTTGGCCCGGCGCGGCTCCGCCCGGATGCCGGCCAGGAGCTCCTCGGGCACCTCTCGGTACTCCTCGTAGGACTGCTCGAACTTCTTGTGCAGGAGGATGAAGTTGATGATGGCTGTGAACTCCTCGTACGTGTACGGCGTGTTGGCCTCGATCGTCGTCGGGTCCTTGCGGTAATACTGGTAGAACTCGGTCTCGAAAAAGTGATTGCGGGCCGGGTCGACGAGCTTCGAGCCGAAGAAGCCCAGCGCCTCTTCGAGCACCCCCGTATAGAACAGGTCGTGCTGCGGCAGGACGCGGGGAGCGCGCTCGTAGGTCTCTCCCTTGAGGGTCAGGTTGACGAAGTGGGCGGCCTCCTCTCCCGCGTGCACCATGACGAACTGCCCGATGATAACCGCATTGATGCGCGGCACGTAACAGGAGCCGTTGCGCGCGACGTGGGCCAGCACCTCCTCGGTCTCCGCCGCGCTGAACCGCGCGCCGCGAAGGAGATCCTTGAGGTCGTCCACCTGGAGTCCGGAATAGACCTCGGGGTACAGATCGACCAGCGGCTCGCTCCCCCGTCCCCGCGCCGGGACGCGGGTCGCGAACTTGTCCAGGTGCAGGAAGCGCAGGATCATGTCGATGATCCCGTGCACGGTCGACGTCAGGTCGACCTGTCCGTCCTGGTCGGTCTCCCCCTTCCAGATCTCGATCGTCCGGCGGTACGCCTCGTACTTCGCGATCGGGCTGGCGTTGAAGTGGCAGTACGCGTCGGGCGCCAGCCGGACCACGTCGATCCCCTGCTGTCCCTGCTCCTGGATCCGCCAGTAGATCTCCTCCTGGTTCTGCAGGACGATGAGGCAGCGCTTCTCGAGGCCGCGCCTCTTGAGCCGGTCGGTCACCTTGCGCGGCAGGTGGGCACGCGCCAGGTGCGACTCGCCGAACAGGACGACGGTGCGCGCGCCCGGATGGCGCTCCACGATCTGCGCCAGCCGCTCGGCCGCGTAGGTATCGCGGCGCCGGATGTGGCGGAACTCGGCGCGCGGCCCGCAGTCGAGCCCGTAGGTCGGGAGCCGGCGGCGCCGCGCGACCTCGAACAGGCGGCGGAAGGCGTTCCAGTCGTAGCCCCAGTCCAGGTCGTAGCGGATGGCCTTGAGGAACTCGGCCTCCTCCATGTCCTGGCCGACGTACCGATCGAGGACCGGCTGGTGACGCCCGTAGACCATCTCCAGTCCCAGGACCACCTGACGCGAGCGCTCGGCGACCTCGTCGAGCAGTCGCGCGGCGAACTCCTGGGCGGCTGGCAGGGCGTGGTAGTCGCCGACGTAGATGATGTCGGCCTTGTAGCAGGCGATGATCAGCTCGTCCCAGGACGCCGGCGCCTCGTAATCGGCGAACTCCTCGTGGAATTCACGGATGTAGCGCCGGCGGCTGTTGCGGTCCACGTCGCCGATCTCGCGCCGGATCCGCGCCACCGCCGCCCTCTGGAAGCCGATCTCCTCGACGCGTTGCGGCGCTGCGGCGGGCGTGTTGCGAGAGGCCATGCTGGGCAGGTCCCGGCGGCCCTGGAGGCGGGGTCAGGTGGTTACTGCGGTTTGTCCTTCTTCTCGTTCTGGGGCTCGCCTTGCAGGGACTCCTTGAAGTTGCGAATGCCCGTCCCCAGACCTCGGGCCAACTCCGGGATTTTCTTGCCTCCGAAGATCAGGAGCAGGATGACGAAGATGAGAACCAGTTCGGTGACGCCGATCGAACCCATAGGGTTTCACCTCGCCTGCATCTTAGACCCCGGATCCCGGAGTGTCAATCGACCGGCCCCTTCCCGGCCGGCGGAGGCAGGATGACCCGCAGGCTTCCCTCCCGGCGCGTGACGCGCGTCTGATCGAAGTGTTCCAGCAAGGGGATGGCGTTCTTCCGGCTCGTCCGCGACAGATCCTTGAACTCGGCGATGTCGATGGAGGCGCTCTGGGCGCGGCGGGCCCAGAGTCTCCGCTTGAGGTCCCCGATGGCCTGCACGTGGAAGATCTTGCCGTCGGGAATCCGCGTCAACCGGCCGCGTGACAGGAGCAGGTGCAGGAGCTTTTCGAGTCGGCGCTGGTCGGCGCCAAAAGCCTTGGCCAGGTCGGACAACTCAGGTGGATTGGTGCCCCCCTCGAGATAGGCTCCCTCCAACCGTTCGATCAAGCCGCCCTCCTCGGGCGAGAGGGACACTCGGTGTCCCGCAAGGGCGACCCGGTCCTTGTCGAGCCGGAGGGCCCCTTCCTCCGTCATGGCCTGCAGCAGGGCCCGGAAGACGTCGGGATGGCTGTCGGAGAAGACGCGGGTGCGAATCTCCTCGCGCGGCAGTCCTTCGCGCAGCGGCTCGCGGCGGTGGAACTCCCCCAGGATCTCGAGGACCTGGCGCCGCTTCGCCGCCGCCGCCGTTCCCGCCAGGAAACGGCGCGGCGTGGTGGGAAGCGCCAGGACGTCGCCCCGGCGCACGGACTCGTCGAGAAGCCGGTCGCACTCGGCCGGGCCGAGACCGGTGCGCGCGCGCAGCGTCCGGGCATCGATGCCGCTCGCGCCCGATTCTTCAATCAGCACCACGAGCCGGGCGGCCGGAACGGGATCGGACAGCTGCTCGTACCGCAGGCGGATCTCCTCACGCCGGCCCCTCAGCTTGGGCGGTGCGTTGTGCAGGACGCTGCCTCCGCCGACCGTCATCGGAGGGGAATGCCGCCGGATGATGAAGCGGTCCCCCGGCAGGGCCACCAGAGGGCGCTCTGCCCGCAGCTGCGCGAACCCGGTGCCGCCCGGCGGCACCGCGGATGCGCCGACCAGCTTGACGCGGGCGGACGTCTCCGCCGTCATGAGGTGCAGCCCCACCCGCGCCAGGTCCCGCAGCGGTCCCGCGGCGCCGGGCAGGTACTCGATCGCCACATCGAGCAGGTGGGTGGGCTCCAGCGCGTCGGACTCGGTCAAGAGGTCGCCGCGCTCGATCGCCGACGCGTCGATCCCCTGCAGGTTCGCCGCCACACGCTGGCCGGCGGCCGCGACCGTGGTCGACTGATTGTGCGACTCCAGGCCGCGGACACGGGCCCTGGCCCCCTGCGGCAGGAGGACCACGTCCTGGCCCTCGCGAAGGCTGCCGGAGACGAGCGTGCCGGTCACCACCGTTCCGAATCCCTTGATGCTGAAAGCGCGGTCGATGGGGAGGCGCGGCAGGCCGGATGCGGACCGCGCCGGCATCTCGCGCGCCGCGCCGCCCAGCGTCTCCTTCAGCGTGTCCAGTCCCTGGCCGGTCCTGACGCTCACGCCGACGATGGGAGCCGACTCGAGGAACGACCCGGCGACGAAATCCCGCACCTCCAGGCGCACCAGATCGAGGATGTCCTGGTCCACCAGATCGATCTTGGTGAGCACGATCAGGCCACGCGGGATCTGGAGCAGGCGGCAGATATCGAAGTGCTCGCGCGTCTGCGGCTTCACCGATTCGTCGGCGGCGATCACCAGCAGGACCAGGTCGATGCCGCCGACCCCCGCCAGCATGTTGCGGACGAAGCGCTCGTGGCCCGGGA
>DASRJX010000137.1:0-15987 GCA_035649235.1 Candidatus Cryosericum sp. | reverse complement strand
CGAATCGACGGCCCCCGTCAGGCCGGCCGCCAGCGCGAAGGGGACGGTCAGGCCGTCCGCCAATCCGATGACGGTGTCGCGGATGGCCCGGCTGCCTGAGAAGTGCTGCTCGATGTGCGGGGTGGCGGGCAAGCGGCGGTGCCTCCGCCGCATCATCCGCCGGCGCCGGGATCGGGGTCAAGTCGGCGTTCACTGGCGCGTCTCCCAGGCGATCCCTCCGACCGCCTCCACGATATGGTACAAGCCCCGCCGGTGCACCAAATTAGCCGCGCCGAATGGGTTGACACGCCTGCCGATTCGCCGTACATGAGCCTCATTCGTCCGGTCCGCGGACGGGTGCGGATAGCCCCGGCCGCTCGGCGGTTTCCGGCATCGCGCCGGCCACGAGGACGCGGGGACAACGCATCGACATTCCACCGGCTCTAAGACACCGTTCGAGGCTCCCCTCGGGGGGCAGGGAGGAGTCCATGGTTCCTCGCCTGTCGCGCCGATCTGCACCAGGCTTGGCGCTCACTCTGTTCACCATCGCCGTTCTTTCGTTCCTGCTCGGGATAGCGGCCTGGGGGGCCCGGCAGCCTCGCAGCGCCCCCGACGACGCGATCGACCGCGCCGAGGCGCAATTCGCGCGCGGGCTCCAGGGTCCGAAGGGGTTCGCGCGCCCGGAGGGCCGCTCGCCGCACGGCGACGTCCACCCGGTTTGGGAGATCGGCAGCGCCCAGCGGCGGCGCAGCGTCGAGACGCCGCTGGGCCTCATCGACCCCGGCCAGATCGACAGCCTGAAAGCACGCATGCCGCTCCTGCAAGGTGAGCGTGGGACGCCCCTGAAGGGTGGCCGGCGCGGTGCCTTGGCGTCGGGCTACAACGCCATCCAGATCAGCGAGAGAGCCGTCGAGACGCGAGGACTGGAGGCGATCGAACGGGAGATCACGAACCTGGGCGCGACGATCCGCGGCCGGATGCCCGAGCGCGCCCTTCTGGTCAAGGTGCCGGCGCACCAGGCCGAGGCCCTCGGCGACGCGGACTTCGTCGAGGCCGCGATGCCCTGGGGACCGGAGTTCCGCATCGACCCCCTCCTGGGACGGACGCCGATGCTGAGCCGCGCCCGGGCGGAGGGAGCCGACCTGCGCATCGTGGTCGATTTTTTCCCGGACGCCGACATGCAGGCCGCCAAGGCCTCGATCGAGAAGGTGACCGGCCACCAGCCGGCCGACTACACGCCGGACGGTCGATCGCTTCTCGTGGACTCGCACTACTCGAAGATCCCGCAGGTCGCCCGCCTCGGCGACGTCCTGTGGGTCTACGAGGAGCCGGAGCACGTGCTCATGGACGCCGAGATCCCGACCATGGCGATGGTCGGGAACCTCAAGGAGAACCTGCCGTTCCAGCGGCCGTACTTCGACGCGGGCGTGGACGGCGGCGGCATCGACACGAACGGTGACACCCGCCGGATCAACAACGACTCCGATCAGGTGCCGCCGCAGATCGTGGCGGTCACCGACAACGGCATCTCCTACGACTCGGCGCAGTTCTCCCAGACCGCCACCCAGGTGACGACCGGCATTTTCTCGATCGGTCCGTCCCACCGCAAGGTGCACTCGATCCAGAACGTGGCAGCGGACTCGGGGGACGGGTGCGACGGGACCTTGTCGGGCGGCGGGACGCACGGGAACGTGGTGGCCGGGGTGATCGCGGGAGACGCGACGTCGCTCGGCTTCCGGCTGTCGAAGCGCACCTACAACACCCGCCCGAGGATCGACGGATTGGAGCTGAGCGGGGTGGCGCGGGGGGCCCGCATCATCATGCAGGACGCGGCCGGACCGTCGCAGTGCACCCTGAACGACATCATGGAGAGGGGCGGCAACGTGACGCCCGGGAGCATCCTCGACCGCCTGCAGAAAGCCATCTGCCCGAAGGTGGACAACGGCGTGACCTGCCCAGGCCTGGTCGGCGGCGGCAACGAGGTGCACCTGCACGTCCTGCCGTTCGGCGTTCCCAACTTCGACGCGAACCTCACCAACACGGCCGACGGAACCTACACGGCGGAGGCGAGCGACATCGACCGGTTCCTGGTCAACAACCGGGACTACATGGTGTTCGCGCCGGTCGGCAACCAGGGGACGATCGCGGTGCAGTTCTACTTCTCGTCCTACAACAGTCAGCTCCGCAACCGGTATCCGGACCTGTTCGACGGCACCGCGCTGGACAACAACCCGAACAACATCGTCAACCCCGAGGTCTCGCCCCCGGCGACCGCCAAAAACCTGGTCTCCGTCGGGAGCCACTTCCAGGACGTGCAGTCGGCCCTGTCGTTCAACGTCGAGGAGAACATCGCCAACTTCTCGTCCAAGGGACCCGCCACCAGCGGCTCGCGGCGCATGGCGCCCATGATCGTCGCCGTCGGAGCGGACGTGCCCGGCTTCTTCTTCGGGGTCAACACCATCTCCGCCGCGGCCTGGAAGAGCCGGGACAACGACAACCTGGGTCCCGTGGACGCGGTGCTGGACGAAACCAACTACGGGACGTCCTACTCGTCGGCCGAGATCGCGGGAGTCGGGGCGCTGATCCGCGATTACCTGGCGCAGGGCTTCTATCCGACCGGCACGCGCGTCGATACCGATCGCATGCCGAACGTCTCGGGGCCGCTGGTGAAGGCGGCGATTGCCGCCTCGGCCAACTTCGAGGAGCTGCTCGAGGCGGAATACCCGACGGTCGACGACCGCCGGATCGCGTTCACGCGCGCGACGGACATGGGCATCATCAAGGGCTTCAACGTGGGCGTCCTGGGGAACAGCGAGCAGGGTTACGGACGGCCGGTCCTGACGTCGGTCCTGCCGCTGGCCAACTGGCCGGATGCCAAGGGCATCGGAGCGCCGCAGGTGGTCGAGTACCCGGCGGAGGGGCTGATCGTCTACGACGAGATCGGCACCGCCGAGCCGGCGATCAACAACACGACCACCGTGAACGAGCATACGTTCACGGTCGATTCGGACAGCGCGCAGGTCCTGCCCTCGGGAGCGCGCATCATCACCAGGGGGCAGCTGCGCATCGCGATGGCCTACGCCGATCCGCCGTCGCTCGCCGGCAGCGCAGGGACGATCATCAACGACCTGGATCTCGAGGTCGAGTCGCCCGGCCCCGACAACAACATCGCCACGATCGCGGACAACCGCACCTTCGACGGGAACGTCTACCAGTCCGGGAGCGTGCGCGTCGGTCAATGGTCCCAGGCGCGGCTGCTGGGCGCCACCGACCTCGGCGACATGCGGAACCCGATCGAAGCCGTCCACGTGACGGCCGACCCGGACGGCAACGGTACGACCGAAGACTCCCAGCTGTACACCGGCACCTGGAAGGTGCGGGTGAAGCGCGGCGCGGGCGGCGCGACCGCCGGCGTGATCTCCCAGCTGACGCAGGCCGCCGAGGACGCCAACGGCAACGGCCGACTGGACACCGGGGAGGACACCGATGCCGACGGATTCCTGGACGCCAACGGGCAGCCGTACGGCCTCGTGATCGCCGGCCCGGTCATCGGCGGCCCCCCCCAGACATTCAACGGCTCCTCGCATACGTTCCCCGCCAGCCGGGCCACGCTCGACAAGAGCCTGTACGGCTGCGCCGACCAGGTGCGCGCCGGCGTCCTGGATCCCGGCACCGTGGATCCTGCCCTCGTCTCCTCGGCGGCGATCTTCGAGGTGATCAACAAATCGGGCACGGTCGTCGACACGGAGCGCAACATCGCCTTCGGCGGCAGTGCGGGCGCGTTCCTGTCGACCGGGGTGCCGGTGCGCGAATCGCCCGTCGCCGCCGGCAGCGACAACGGCATCCTGGAGACCTCCGGCAACGTCGCCGACGAGCCGTACTTCCTCCGCCTGCGCTACGTGGACACGCCGCGGACCGTCACGGCGACGGCGCGCATCTCCTGCACGCCGAACCTGGTCGCCTGGCGCTACCAGGCCGAGGGCACGAACTGGAACCAGCAGACCGCGATCTTCGGCGGCTGCGACCAGGACCAGTTCATGGACTCCGGCGAGAACGTCATCTACTCCGTGGCCTTCGGCAACTCCAACCTCGACCACGACTACACCGACGTCCAGGCGACGCTGTCGGTCTCGGGGCCGGGAGCCGCGGCCGTGCGGATCCTCAACTCGCCCCAGAACCTGGGGCGGATCCCGGGGGGGCAGATCTCGGCCGCCTCGTTCGCGATCAACATCGACCCCGTGGCGCTCGGCACGATCACGGTTGCCAACCGCATCGTCGACATGAAGCTGACGCTGCAGTCCTCGAACGGCAACATCCAGCTCCCGCGCCAGACTTTCACCTTCAAGCACGCCCTCAACTCGGACTGGGAGACGTTCCATTACTCGACGGACTATCCCGCCGGCCCGGCCGGCCCCAACAACGGCCGCGAGGTCCGTGACCTCAACCGGAACCTCCAGATCGACACCCCGGACATCACCGACCCCGCCACGGGCATCCAGCTGCCGGACGAGGACATCACGTTCGACTCCATGTTCATCGTGGGGACCGCGAACGGCTTCGTCTCCAACATCCTCGGGGAGGACCTCAACAACGACGGCGACAACGTCGATCCGGGCGAGGGGGACATCCTCCCGAACGGCGCGGTGGACAAGGGCATCCTGTTCGCCGCCGGCGGGCCGACGCCGGGATCCGACAAGGCGCCGTTCAACTTCGACCTCAACAACGGCGGCTTCCTCGGGCTGCGCCACCCCTTCAGCCGGCCGGGCCCCGTCGCGCTCCAGTCGTGGGAGTTCGTGCGCACCGGCATCTGCGGCTTCCAGACGGCGATCGCGGACCCCGACACACAGAAGTGGTTCCAGAACAACGGCGCCGGCATCTGGCACACCGGGGACGGCAACCCGGCGACGCCCGCCGCGAACGCCAGCGGCTGCGACAACCACCTCGTGTCGAACGATCCGGACACCTCGTTCGGCAACGAGTTCTTCATGGACGTCCTCGCGTCGCTGCTCATCGCCAAGGTGCACCAGGTCGCCGACGCCCGCAACCTGCCATACAGCGTGGAGTTCCAGCGCTTCGGCGTGAACCTCACGCACCAGGAGGTGAACGGGAGCTCCACCGGCAACTTCAACATCGACAACAACGTCGAGGACGACACCGGGAACTGCCTCCTGTGCCAGGAGTTCGACCAGAACTACGGCGGCTCCGATTACCAGGTCGCCAACCTGCAGAGCGGCAGCGCCGTCGATCCCACCGGCACCGGGGGCGTCCTGCAGCGAACCTTCGGCCCGACGCAGGACCTGGACGGCTCGATCACCGGCGGCAACCCCTCGGCGAACGGCGACGAGACGGGATTCTCCGGCTTCACGCAGAACACCAACATCAACAGCTCCTCCCCGATCCCGACCGCGCCGCCCGACCTCCTGCCCTATCCGGTGCCTTCGGCGGCGACCATCGGCATCTGCGACGGGGGCACGCAGAACGACAAGCCGTGCACTCCGGGGCCCTCCCCCTGCACCGTGGGAGGCGGCAACTGCTTCCCGGCCACCAACAACATCCAAGGGCCCGTCCGGAACTTCGACATGACCCTGGTCACCTATGAGGCCGGCTACAGCTTCCTGATGCAGGGCCCCGGCGCGGCGGAAGTCGCCGCGGTGACGCCCTTCGACGTCAATCCGGGCGTGAGGTGGCAGATCGGCATCGGCTTCTTCAACATCGAGGCGGCGGGGAACGCCAGCGACTACGGGCTCGGGGTCGACGACGTGGTCTTCGAGTGGGACGAGCGGCATCCCGTGGACGAGACGTCCTTCATCCCGCCCCACACCGCGGCCTGCTCCCGCTTCGGCCTGCAGGGCCAGCCGGCCGGACAGCAGTGCGGCACCCTGTCGGTGGACCGGGCGGCCCTGTTCGAGTGCGACGACGCCCTCACCGTGACCGTGCGCGATCCCAAGGCCGGCGCCTCGGTGACCGTGATGGCGGCCTCGGACAGCGACGCGCGGCTCATCAGCACGGGCAAGGGGACGGCGCTCCACCCGTTGAAGAGCTTCACGCTGCCGCAGGTGTCGCCTGGCCTGTACATCGGCACGGTGTCGGTCACGCAGACGCTCAACACGTCGACCGACCTCTTCGTGTCGTCATCGGGGGACACGAACGTCGTCTTCTACTACCAGGATCCGCTGTGCGACGGCAACCGCAACGGGACGGCCGGACAGAGCAACTTCGACAACATCGACGGCGACGGCGTCGCGTTCGCGTCCGACAACTGCCCGCTCGACTACAACCCGGCGCAGGAGGGCGGCATCTGCACGGGCGGCACGAACCCCACGACACCGTGCAACACGTCGGGCGTCTGCACGGGCGGCGGGACCTGCGTCCTGGACGGCGACGGCATCGGGGCCATCTGCGACAACTGTCCGGGACTGGCCAACGTGAACCAGGCGGACTCGGACGGCGACGGCGTCGGCGACGTCTGCGACTTCGACGACGTCGACTTCGACGGCGTCGTGAACGACAGCGACAACTGTCCGGACGTCTACAACGCGCTTCAGACGCCCGGCGCCGGGCAGTCGGGCCGGGGCGAAGCCTGCGACAGCAACAGCGCCGATCGCGACAGCGACGGGGTGGTCGATCGAGTGGACAACTGCATCCGCACGTCGAACGCGAACCAGGCCAATGCGGATGCGGACAAACTCGGGGACGCCTGCGACGGCGACTGCGTCAACGCGCGGCCGCAGACCCTGGCGACCGGCTCGTGCAACCGCTCCAGCACCACCCAGTGCACGACGAACGCCCAGTGCCCGGTCACGGGCTTCTGCTCCGAGAACGTCCAGACCGTGTGCACCTCGAGCACGCAGCAGTGCACCTGCGTCCTGATCGCCCAGGAGACCTGCCAGCGCGTCGGCATCGTGAACGACGGCGGCTGCCAGCTCTCCAACGACGACGTCGACGCCGATTCGGTTCCGGACGGCATCGACAACTGCCCGACCGTCTCCAACCCCCCGATCATCACCGGCACGACGCGCCAGGCGGACGTCGACAACGACGGCGAGGGCGACGCCTGCGACTCGGCCCTGAAGATCGACGGCGACAACGACGGCATTCCCGACGACGTCGTGAGCTTCGGCGTGCTGGTCAATTGCGGCAAGCTGGACCTCCCGAACATCATCCTCGAGACCGCGCAGGTCATCGACCTCAACGGCGACGGCGACGCGTTCTGCGATACCGGCGAGAAGTGCGAGATGACGGTCACCATCTCCAACGGCGGGCCGCAGAACCTCACGAACGTGACCCTCTACCTGGCGACGGCGGACAGCGACATCCAGTGCGTCACGAAGCCGTCCGCCGTGATCGGCAACCTGCCGGCGGGGCAGAGCGTGGACACCGCCAACATCGGGGGACAGCGGCGCGCCTTCGAGTACACGGTCTCGCCGCTCACGAACACCACCGACGCCTCGCAGCCGGCCCGTGGCAACTGGACGCTCAACATCACCTCGCGGGAGGCGCTCGGCACCAAGAACAAGGTCGATTTCCAGACCCTTCTCGATCTGGATCTGCCGGTCGGCGCGATGATCACCCCGGTCGCGGGGGTCGACGGCACTTTCGGCACGGGGGACGACGGCATCATCTTCGAGGACTTCGAGCCCAATCTGCCCGACACCGCGGTGGACATCAGCGACGGCCGGAACGGCATCCCCAACGACACCATCGGCTACACCGTCGGCACGGCCCAGGGCGGCATCAACGCCCTGGAAGGGGTCGGCTGCGGCGGCTTCAACGTGCCGCCCAAGGACCCCGGCTGCCATGTCGATCCGGACAACGACATGGACTGGCACATCCATTGCCCGGTCGGCACCTGCCCGGCGCCCCACGTGGTCGGGTCCACCACTCAGTGGAGCGCCACGCCTACGAACGGCGCCATGGCCTTCTCGGGCGTCAACTCGCTGCATTGGGGAAAGCACGTCGGCACGGCCAGGGAATTCGACAGCACGTCGTTCCGGACGATCGCGGCCTTCGTGACGGCGGCCAACCTGACGCCGCTGCCGGTGGCGGGGGATCTGCAGCTGAGCTTCTTCCACATCGCCGACATGATGGACAACGCGCAGGCCGACATCCCCGCCGGGCAGGCGCTGGACCGCGGGGACGTGCAGATCCGCATCGACCTGAACAGCAGCCCGACGGCGGAGAACTGGGGCTTCTGGGACAAGCTGGCGCCGTTCGAGAACGTCTACGATCACATCGCCTACATCTGGAGCCACTACGGAGCCCAGACGACGTACTGCATCCTGACGCCGACCGACACCGGATCGGCGCCGCCCAACCCGCGCGGGACGCACGAGACGATGTGCTGGCCGCAGGGTGTCTATTCCCACTGCGGCAACGCCTGGGGCTCCGACACGGCCTTCGGCTGCTCGAACGGGCTCGCGGGGGCGACCACGCCCACGGGCGGCGCTCTCTGGGTGAGGTCGCGGTTCTCTCTCGCGAACTACGTCGGCGCGCACGTCCAGATCCGCTGGATCGCCTCGAGCTGGGAGTTCGACCTGAACGGCCCCTCGGAGGACTACCAGACCTACGGCCACGGCTGGGACAACAGCCCACACGACGACGGATGGTGGGTGGACGACATCCGGATCACCGGCGCCATCACGTCGCAGGTCTCGCCGATCGCGGACGCCGGAGGTGTGCCGGCGTCGACCTGTCCCGACGCGTCGACGCTGTGCAACGTGGCCGCCGGAGCGGACCACGGCTACACCACGTCGCTCTCAATCCAGGGCGCCGACGGCGACGGCATCTACGAGAAGGGGGAGTTCGTCGAGTTGAGCGCGGCGGGGACGACCAACCCCGGAGGCTGCGCCAACGGGGTCACCGAATACCGTTTCCTCAAGAACGGCCAGGTGGTCCAGAACTGGACGGCCAACGCCTTCTTCAGCGAAGGGGCGGTGACGGACGCCACCTACCAGGTCCTGGCGCGCTGCAGCAGCGCGCCGGCCTGCCTCACCACGACCGGAAGCAGCCAGTCGATCCTCGTCTACCCGGGCGACGCGACGGACATCACCATGACGGTTGTCCGCAGCCTGGGCGCATGCCAGGCGGGCCCGACACCTGGGATTCCCTGCGTGCTGACCAATCAGTGCGGCATTGGCGGCACGTGTGTGGGAGACACGTCGACCGCCACCATGTCGTGGCTGTCGCGGCCGCATCCTCTCACGATGTCGGGCTACGACTTCTTCCGCTACACCGCCGGTCTCCCTCCGCCCGTGAGCATGGTGGGGACGATCTGCTTCGCGTCGAATCTAGGCACGGCCGCCCCCGTCGGGACCCCGGTGCAGGTGACCGACGCCGCCATTCCGGCGGCCGGACAGTCGTTCATCTACTGGGCCGGCCACAGGAGCACCTCGGCGGGGGCGAAGACGGTGTTCGGCAGGAGGTCGGACAACAACCTGCTCGTGGCGCCGGCGACCTGCCCCTAGCGTCCAGGCGGGGCGGGCGGCCGCAGTCCGCCTGCCCCGCTAGGAGCCTGCTCCTAGCCCTTCCAGGGGTGCTTGAAGACGCCTTCGATGCGGGGGTCGTTGTCGGCGAACTCGGTCCGGGCCACCAGGATGCGGCGCAGCTCCTTCCGCACCTCGGGGGCCAGCGGCTGGGGCTCGTGCTGGTCGAGGAGGACCTTCATGCGGTCGCGGGCGAGCTGCACCTCGTCCTTCCCCCGCCGCTTCCAGTCGCCGTGCGTGCCACGGAAGGAGATGCGCGGCCAGTAGCCCTGCCCCGACTTCAGGAACTCGCGCGTGTAGGGATCGGCGAGATGGTGGTTGGGGGAGTGGCCGACCTTGTGGATCGACTCGACCATCAGGGTCTTGCGCGACACCTCCAGCCCGTTGCGCACGAACGACAGGATGTTGCAGATCTCCTCGTCGATCACCATCTGGGGAAACGACAGGGTGTTGCCGTCCTCGAGGATGCCGATGCCGACCAGAAGGTCGCAGCCGGAGAGCGCGGCCGTCATGCCCGTGGCCATGTTCTCGTAGCCCGCCTGGATGCCCGGGATCTTCGCGTCGGAGCAGATGCCGCCCGCCATGTAGGGGACGTCGTAGAAGCGGGTCATCTGCGCGAAGGGCAGGTTGAGCAGGATCCCCTCCGGCGATGCCGTCGAGGCCAGACCGGTCTTCATGTCGAGCGTCTCCGGCCCGGCCGGATAGATCATCGGCAACCCCGGCTGCACCAGCTGGTACAGGACGAGGCCGCTCAGGAACTCAGTGTTGGTGACGAGGAGCGTGCCCGCCATCGTGATCGGCGACGTCGCCCCCTGCAGCGGCATCGGCCAGAAGACGATCGGCACCCAGGCCTTCGCCAGGGCGATGCAGGCCTCGGTCATGGCGTCGTCGTGCTTCAGCGGCGACACCGGGCAGGTCACCATCGAGAAGATCGGGCGGTCGCGCTGCCGGCGCCGGTCGCCTGCGACCGCGTCGATCATCTCCAGGAGGAACGGGACGTCTTCCGGGTCCTGCACGCCGCCGACCATCTGGAAGTGCTTCGAGGACCACAGGAACCCGACCGCGGCCTCGAACAGGGCCCGCTTGTCGGTCGAGGCGTCGGTCGGGAAGACGGTCGACCACATCACCTTGATCGGATCGAGCGCGTCGGCCAGGAGCGTCGACAAGCACAGATCGTGGAGGGTCGAGGTGCGCCGCTCGCCGGTCGTCTCGTCGAGCGTGAAGGAGGCCTGGCCGTCGGTCATGTGGTGCATCTGCTCGCCGTCGATGACGGCGTCGTTCCTGCCGTCGCGCGACGCCAGGACGAAGCGGCGGGGGGCCGAGCGGATGCAGCGCTCCACCAGGTCGGGCTTGATCCAGGCGACACCCTTGTCGCGATCGACCTTCTGGCCCGCCGCCTCCAGGACGTCGAGGGCCGTCTTGTTCTCGTACAGGACGCCGGTCTTCTCCAGGATCTCGAGCGACGCCTCGTGGACGAGGCGGACGTCCTCCTCGCTGAGCATGCTGACGTGCGGGCGCGCATTCATCGGAAGGGCTCCTCGGGACAGTGGTCGATCCGGCTGCGATCACAGCATGACGCCGGTTTCCGGTCAATAGCGCGGCGGCATACGGGGTATGGGTTAATGGCATAACGGCATGGGGAGGGGCGCCGGGATGCTGTTACGGCCTGAAACGGGGCCGGGCGGGACGCAACACCGCGCGTTCGGCCGCCGGCCGGATTACAATCCGCGCGCAGCGCGCCCTGGTCCTTTCCGGAGCGCGTCCATGAGCGGAGTGCCCGCATGATCGAGTTCCTGTCGCCGCGCGAGGAAGAGGAGCTGCGTCGCGCGATCGAGCGGGGCTCCGCGTGGGCGCGCGTCATCGCGCGGCACTTCGCCGACGGCGCCCGGCTGCGGCTCGGATCGGACCTGTCGCTCGCCGAGAGGGATCTGGGCGAGCCGCGCGAGGCCATCGACGAGGCGGCGCGCTGGTGCACGGGGCACGGCCTGCACCTCCTGTCGTACGAGGGGGAGGGCCCGGGAGGCGACCCGATCGGCGAGCGGCGCTACTTCATGGCGGTCGGGTGAGGGCGGCGCGACTGGCTGCTGCGCCACGACCTGGCCGGGTGCCGGGCGCGCCTGACCGAGCAGGCGGGAGGAGCGGAATGAAGAGGACGGAGGACGATGGCCGCGCGTGACGTCGTCGTCATCGGAGCGGGGCACAACGGCCTGGTGGCCGCGAACCTCCTGGCGGAGGCGGGCCACAGGGTCACGGTCCTCGAGGCGCGCGCGGTGGTCGGAGGCGCCTGCGTGACGGAGGAGCTGTTCCCCGGATACCAGGTCTCCTCGACCTCGTACGTCAGCACGCTTCTGCTCCCGCAGGCCGTCGAGCGCTTCGACCTGCCGCGCCACGGCTACCGTGTCGTGCGGCAGGAGCCGGCCTTCTTCTCCCCCTTTCCGGACGGACGCACGCTGACGCTCTACGGTGACGAGCGCGACGAACAGGAGATCGCGAAATTCTCCCGGCGCGACGCGGCGGCCTATCCGGAGTTCCACCGGGCGATGGTGAGGGCCGGGTCGTTCCTCAAGCCGCTGCTCCTCAAGCCGCCGCCGCGGATCGACGGCCGGTCCCCGAAGGACCTCTGGGAGCTGCTGCAGGTCGGGCGCGCGGCGCGCAGCCTGGATCCTCTCGATCTCAACTTCCTGGTGCAGCTCGCGACGCGCGGCGTGGCGGACGTCCTGGAGGGCTGGTTCGAGTCGGAGCAGCTGAAGGCGTTCCTCTGCTCGCAGGCGGTCATCGGCGCCTACGGCGGCGTGCACCAACAGGGGACGGCCTTCCTGCTCCTGCACGACGTCCTGGGTGGTGTGGAGGGCGCGGCGGGCGTCTGGGGCGTGGTCGTGGGCGGCATGGGGGCGATCACACAGGCCCTGGCCGCGGCGGGGCGCGAGCGGGGCGTGACCGTCCGCACGCTGGCCCGGGTCCGGGCCATCGAGCTGGCCGACGGCGGAAAGGCGAGCGGGGTGCGGCTCGAGAGCGGCGACGTGCTGCGGGCGGACGTCGTGTTGAGCAACGCCACGCCGCGCCGGACCTTCCTGGAGATGCTGCCTCAGGGGGCGCTGCCCGGGGCCTTCGTCGCCCACATGCGCGGCTTCCAGGACCTCGGGGCCTCCCTCAAGGTGCATCTGGCTCTGTCGGAGCTGCCGGATTTCACCGCCATGCCGGGGACGTCACCCGGGCCGCAGCACCGGGGGCTCCTGAATTTCTGCCCCACGGTCGATTTCATCGAGGACGCCTGGGACGATTGCCGCCGCGGCCGGTTCTCGGAGCGTCCGACCATCGAGGGATGCATCCACTCGGTGCTCGACCCTTCCTGCGCGCCCCCGGGTAAGCACATCATGACCTGCTTCGTGCAGTACGGCCCGCGCCACCTGCGGGACGGGACCTGGGAGTCGATGAAGGACACGGTCGCCGATCGCGTCGTGGCGGAGCTGGCGCGCTCGGCGCCGAACCTGCCGCGCGCGATCCTCCACCGCCACGTCTACACGCCGGAGGACCTCGAGAACCTGTTCGGGCTGTCGGGCGGCAACATCTATCACGGCGCCATGACGCCGGACCAGCTCTTCGCCTTCCGCCCCGCCGCCGGCTGGTCGGACTACACGACGCCGATCCGCCACCTCTATTTATGCGGCTCCGGCGCGCACCCCGGCGGAGGGGTCTGGGGCGCCGCCGGCTGGAACGCCGCCCACCGTGTGCTGCGGGACATCGGGCGGGCGTGACGCGCGCCGGCTAGTCAGCGCCTGAAGTCCTTCAGGATCTCGCGCGCGGCGTTGCGGCCGGGGGCGCCCATCACGCCGCCGCCCGGGTGCGCCCCGGAGCCGCACAGGTAGAGCCCTCGCAGAGGCGTCCGGTAGCCGGACCAGCGGGGGGCCGGCCGCAGAAAGAAGAGCTGATCGGGCGTCATCTCGCCGTGGAAGATGTTCCCCTCCGTGAGGCCGAAGAT
The DNA here is from genome assembly GCA_035649235.1 of Candidatus Cryosericum sp. Classification (GTDB taxonomy): domain Bacteria; phylum Acidobacteriota; class Polarisedimenticolia; order Gp22-AA2; family Gp22-AA2; genus DASRJX01. The sequence goes on along the minus strand of DASRJX010000137.1, from coordinate 2,547 downwards.
CTGCTCCAGGTCGTAGGGGGAGAGAACCTCCCGCCCGATGATGATCTTCTTGAGGTTCGGGACGTACTCCTCGAGGGTGTCGACGATGTTGTCTCCCACCTTCTCGCGGATCTCCGGCCAGGTCCCCTGCTTGAGGTGGTAGGGCCCCCACTGCACGAAGAGGGACATCACGTGGTGCCCAGGAGGACACAGCGAGTCGTCCAGGACCGACGCGATGTTGCCGTCGATGAGCGGCCGCCGTGAAGGCATGCCGTATTTCATGTCGTCGTAGGCGCGCTCCAGGTACTCCAGGCTGGGTGCTATCTCGAACATGGCGGCCTGGTGAGGGGCCCTCGGGTCCTGGCCCGGGATGCAGCGCCAGTTCGGCAGCTCCGAGAGGGCGAGGTTGACCTTGATCGACGAGCCCTGCATCCGGAAGTTCCTGATGTCCTGAATGAACTGCGCGTCGAGCGCGCCCGGCTCGACCAGGTTCAGGAAGGTGCGGCGCGGGTCCAGGTTGCTGGCGACGACGCGGCCGCGGAACTCGTCCCCGTTTTTGAGGTGGACGCCGCGGACGGCACCGCCTTCGATGATGAAGCGCGCCACCTCGCACTCGGTCTTCACCTCGACCCCGAGGTCCTGGACCGCGCGCAGCAGGGCGTTGGCGATGCCGCTCATGCCGCCGCGCACGTACCCCCAGGCGCCCGGCTGCCCCTCGACCGACGAGCCGATCGAGTGGTGCAGCATGACGGCCGCCGAGCCGGGGCTCCAGGGGCCGACGCAGGTGCCGATCATTCCGTTGATGGCGAGCGCCGCCATGACCTCGTCCGACTCGAAGCGCTTCGCCAGGTAGTCGGCGCACGAGGCGGTCATCAGCTCCACGAAGAGCCGCAGGCGCTTCTCCCCCAGCTTCAGCATGCGGCGCCCGAGGCGCGCGAACTCGAACATCTCCTTGATGCCGCGCGGCGGGAAGGGCGGGGGCGTGGTGCGCAGGATCTCGTCGACGAACGGCTGCAGCTCGGCCAGCTCGCTCTCGAAGCGGATCAGGTTCTCGACGTCCTTCTTGGAGAACTTGGCGATTTCCGGGGCCCGCTTCGCGGCATCGGCGTACCAGAGCATGAAGCGGCCGTCCGGCTGCGGGTAGAGGCTGTGCGGCTCGGGCACCAGGACCTGGAACCCGTAGTCCTTCATCCGGAAGTCGCGGATGACCTCGGGCAGGAGGAGCGAGCAGACGTACGAGGTGCGCGTGACCCTGTGCCCCGGGATCAGCTCCTCGGTGACGCAGGCGCCGCCGACGATGGGGCGCCGCTCCAGCACCAGGACCTTGAGGCGCTCCTTCGCCAGGTAGCCGGCGGCGATGAGCCCGTTGTGCCCTCCGCCCACAACGATCGCGTCGTAGCGTGCAGTCGTCATCTTCGCTTCTCCCGCCCCGGCCGGAGGCCCCGGGCCCGATCACCTTGATGCTATGGCGCCAATCTAGCACAGGCCGATGGCCGCGTGGCGGCCGGACGCGGCCGCGATGCTGTTACGGCTTCCGGGAAGGGCGTGCGGCGCAAGTCCAAAGCCGTTACGGCATTAGAGGCGTTTCGAGGGGCGGCACGGGGTGACTCGCGAGGTCCGCCGGGGGGATAATGCGCAATGTCACAGGAGCATCGGGGGCCGGGGCGAAAGCGGGGGGTGCGATGATTCCCGAGGTCAGGATTCTCAGCGACGACGAGGTGCAGCGGCTGCACACGCGCGCCCTCGACATCTTGAGGTCCGTCGGGATCCGCTACGAGAGTCCCCGCGCCCTGCGCCTCCTGGAGGAAGCCGGGCAGCAGGTGGACCACGGCGCCGGCATCGCGCGCCTCGATCCGGACCTGGTCGAGCGCTGCATCAAGAGCACGCCGCGCGTCATCACTCTCGCCGGCCGCCAGCCCGAAAGGGACATGGTGCTCGACGGGCGGCGGCTCCGGATCACCACCAACGGGCAGGGAACCTTCACCCAGGACCTGCGCACCGGCGAGCGCCACCCGGGGACGGTCAAGGACCTGCGCGACTCGACCAAGCTAGGGCACCATATGGAGATCGTGGACTACATCTGGCCGATGGTGGTGCCCTCGGACGTTCCGGGACCGAGCCGCGTGCTGCACGAGATGTACCACTCTTTCGCCATGACCACCAAGCACATCCAGCACGAGATCCAGCTCCCGGAGCACGTCCCGTTCGCGCTCGAGATGCTCGACCTCCTGGCGGGCGGCCGCGAGGAGCTGCGGCGGCGGCCGATTTATTCCTGCGTCGCCTGCACCGTGTCGCCCCTGCAGCACGAGCCGAAGATGGCCGACCTGTGCATCGACCTGGCGCGCGCCGGCGTCCCGATCGTGGTCTGGCCGATGCCGCTCACCGGCGCGACCGCGCCGGTCACGGTCGCCGGAACCTGCCTCATGAGCGTGGTGGAGTTTCTCTCGGGCCTGGTCCTGTTCCAGACGGCGGCCCCGGGCTGCCCGATCATCTTCCCGCTCGGACCCGAGGTGCTCGACATGAAGTCGGGCATGGCGGTCTGCGCCGGGCCGGAGATCCCGCTGTTCA
>DASRJX010000136.1:0-2414 GCA_035649235.1 Candidatus Cryosericum sp. | reverse complement strand
GAAACAACGAGACCATCCGTGTCGACGAGGACATAGGTGGGGAAGGAGTCGACGCCGTAGGCTGCGGCGGTGTCGCCCGTGTCGATGGCGACAATCAGCGGGATCTCATGATCCTTCAGATAGTCGCGAACCAGATCGGCTTTCTCGGGAGTGTGGATGGTGACAACGACCAGGCCTCGTTCGGCATAGGTTCGGTGGAACTCGACGAGAGTCGGCATCTCCTTGCGACAGCGCGTGCACCAGAGGCCCCAGAAGTCGAGGAGCACGACCTTGCCCTTCAGCGCCGCCAGGGTGATCGGCGTGGGGGCATTGAGCCAGCTGGCGGCCGAGATTGCGGGAGGGGCGGACCCGACGCGCAGGTCCTGCGTCGTGGCGGCGATGAGCGAGGCGCCGATCACCGAGGCTGCCAGCATCCTGAGGTCGCCCGTGCTCATGCTCTCCTTCCCACGCTATTCGATCGTCACGATGCGCGCGTCCTCGGGGACGACACAGTGCGCGTACCGCTCGTACCGCAGCCGCGGGTCCTTGCCGCCGGCGTAGGCGCGGTACATCGCCACCTCCTGCTTCTGGGCGGTCTTGCGCCGCTGGCTGGCCTTGCTGCGGCCGTGGCCGCGGAACTGCCGGGCGTCGAGGTCGGCGCGGTGGTAGGTGATGCAGCCCTGCAGGTAGTAGGCCTCGTAGCCGAGATAGAAGAGGCGCGTGGCGTAGTCGAGATCGTCGGGCATGTAGGGGACGCTGAACTCCTCGTTGAGCCAGCCGACATCGTCGAACACGCGCCGCGGGATCGTCATGCAGGCGCCGCCGCAGACGAACCAGTTCCAGGACGACACCCATTCGTCGCCCAGGCGGCGTTTCGGGGCGAAGCGCAGCAAGGCATGGTTGATCTGCGTCTGGGCGACGGCCCCGACGCGCGGGTGGGCGTCGAGGAACGTCTCGAACCGCTCCAGCCAGCCGGGGGTCAGGAGGACGATGTCCGAGTCGAGCTTGATCAGGAACCGGGAGCGGCGGTCCGCATGCGCGAAGCCGACGTTGAAGCCGGGAGAGGTTCCGTGGTTGCGGCTCCTGAGGATGAGCCTGTCGATCGTCCCCGATTCGGCGAGGCCGCGCAGGTACTCCGCCGAGCCGTCCTTGGATCCGTTGTCGACAACGATGATCTCGAGGCGATCCCTGTCGGTCGTGGCGGCGAGCGAGCCGAGCGTCGTCTTCAGGTAGGGCAGCCGATCGTGGGATAGGACGACGGCCGAGCCGACGGGGGCCGCCTGCCGGGATCCGGCCGCCGGCTGACCGGGGCGGGCCGCGGCGCGGCGCCGGGCCTCCAGGGGCCCCTCCGGATCCGGGACATACCGGGCGCCCAGAAACCAGGCGTAGGTCTTCCAGACGAACAGCCCCCTTATCACCTGATAGAGGACGTACGCGACCCCCGGGAGGGCGCTCAGGACCCACAGGAGGTTGCGCGCCCTCCGGCGCATGGCGGCACGGAGATCGTCGTAGGTTTGTCCCGGACGGACGCCGAACTCGGCGACCCCGCGGGCGTCGGCCTTCAACATCCAGGCCCGATCGAGCCGGTCCAGCCGCCAGGGCCTCCTGACGACGGCGTCGTAGGACGACCTGACGGTCGCCTCGATGAAATCCTGATAATCCCCGGGGGTCCCCATCGATTTCGAAAAATGCTATCACGCGGCGTCCGGCAACCCGACCTCAACGGCCTGAAAAGCCGCTTGCTCCGGGGCTTTTTCCACGGTAAACTTCGTCCTCCCAGGCCGGATGGGGCCGGCCTCGGAACCCATCAACAGAACCCTGCCAGACCGGGAGCATGACGGAAAACGTCACTTTGAAGCCTCGTGTTGCGGTCTGGCTCCTGGGCGCCGCCCTGGTCGCCCCCATCCTCTTTATTACCCCCGCCACAGGCGCCCCGGCACGCCGGCTGACCTTCGAGGAGCGCGTGGCCGCCCGGCGGGCCGTCGAGGAGGTCTACTGGCGCCACCGGACCTGGCCACAGGAGAACCGATCCCCGAAGCCCGACCTGTCCTCGGTTTTGACTCCCGGGCAGGTCCGCGCCCGGGTCGCCGACGATCTCAGGAAGTCGAACGCCCTGGAGACTTTCTGGCGCCGGGCGATCAGCTCCGGTCTGATCCAGACGGAATTGAACCGGATGGCAGATCAGACGCGCGATCCGCGGATGCTCCATGAACTGTTCGCGGCCCTCGGGAACGATCCCCGCCTGATCGCCGAGACCCTGGCCCGGCCGGCGCTGGCCGACCGGCTGATCCGGTCCTTTTACGCGAGCGACGGCCGCTTCCACGGCCGGCTCAGGAAGCGCGCCGAGGCGGCGCTCGCCGACTGCCGGAGCGCCGCCTGCATGCGGTCGCTGGCCGGTGGGGAGTATCGCGAGACGACCTTCCTGCTCGAGAGAG
>DASRJX010000135.1:0-3412 GCA_035649235.1 Candidatus Cryosericum sp. | reverse complement strand
CGCCGCAGGCCTACGCAAGACTCGCCGGCGCCTCGTACCTGGCCACCATCGTGACGGGTGCCATGGCCGCGTTCTCCTCCAGCGGCCAGGTCGTCTGCATTCTGATCGCGACGGCCGCCTATGTCGTCGTGACCCTGGGCGATATGAATGGGCCAGTTCTCCTTGCCGAAACCGACCAGGACGCCCAGCACGGTCTGGCGGATCAGCGCGCCTTCGCCTTCAGGAGTAGATCGACCCTGCGGTTCTGCGCGCGTCCCGAGGCGAGGTCGTTGCTCGCGACCGGCTGCCCCTCGCCGTAACCGACGGAGACCATGCGGGCGGCGTCGATCCCCCGGCCGGTGAGGTAGGCGGCCACGGCGCCGGCCCGGCGCTCCGAGAGCTCCTGGTTGTGCGCCTCGGTGCCGGTGGCATCGGTGTGCCCCTGTACGACGATGGCGGTCTTGGGGAATTCGATCAGGACTTTCGCCGCCTCGTCGAGCGCGTCGCGCGCGGCCGGTTTGACGATGGCCGAGTCGATGTCGAACAGCACGTCCGACTCGAAGTGCACCAGCAGGAGATCGTCGCCGACCCGCTCGACCGTCGTCCCCGGGATGTGCCCGAGCTTCTCCTCCTGGCTGTCCATGTAGGCGCCGACCCCGCTGCCGATGCCGGCTCCGATGGCCGCGCCTGCGAGGATCTTGTCGGCCTTGCCTTCGCCGATCACGGCGCCGAGGACCGCCCCGGCTGCGGCGCCGATGCCGGCTCCTTTCGCGGTCTTGTCCCGCTTCGTCGCGCGTGTCTCGGTCGTCTGCGGCTGCGAACCTGTCGACGCGCACCCATACTGGGCCAGTACCGCCAGGCAGAGGAGCCCCGTGAGCCCGCGACCTCCAGAGAGAATAGTCATGAGAACGTCCCTCCTTGGTTAGAATGATACCGCTACGAGGGAGAGGCATCATGAATCGGCGACCACTGATGGTGCTCGTCGCTGCGGTGGCCCTGGCGGCGCCCTTGCTCGCGCGCGAGACGGGCCCGGCGGCGCCACTCCGGCCGCCGATCGCCGAGCGCAAGGCTCACGCCGTCGTCTCCCCCAACGGCACGCGCGACGATCCTTATTACTGGCTGCGGGACGACACGCGGTCGAAGCCGGAGGTGCTCGACTACCTCCGGGCGGAAAACGCCTACTGCGACGCCGCGAGCGCCGCCTATCGCGACCTGACCGAGACGCTGTCAAAAGAGATCATCGGGCGGCTGAAGCAGGACGACAGCAGTGTCCCCTACAAGTACAAGGACTACGTCTACTCCATGCGCTACGAGACCGGGAAGGAGTACCCGATCCACGTGCGCCATCCGCTGGACGCGGACCGGGAGCAGGTCCTGGTCGACGCCAACCGCGAGGCCGAAGGGCATCCTTTCTACCAGCTCGGACGCCGGGCGATCAGCCCGCGCCAGGACGTCCTGGCGTTTCTCGACGACACCGCCGGCCGACGCCAGTACACCCTGAGGGTCCGCGACATCGCCACGGGCTCCGACCGGCCGGAGCGGATCGGCGGCCTGAGCAATGGCGTCGTCTGGGCCAATGACAACCGCACCCTGTTCTACGTCGAGAACGACCCGGTCACTCTCCTCTCGACCCGCGTGAAGCGGCACGCTCTGGGCACCGACCCGAAGGTCGATCCCGTCGTCTACGAGGAGGCGGACCACAGCTTCTACATGGGGGTCGACAAATCGGGGGACGAGCGCTACGTCCTGATCCGGCTCCGGAGCACGCTCGCGACCGAGACCCTGGTGATCGACGCCGACGCCCCCGAGGCCGCTCCCCGGACGCTCGCGAAGCGGCAACGGGATCATCTGTACCAGGCCGATCACATCGACGGCCGGTGGATCATCCGCACCAACCGCGACGCGCCGAACTACCGGATGATGACCGCCGGTGACGCGGACCTCGGCAATCCGGCGGCGTGGCGCGAGCTGCTGCCGTACGACAAGGCGATCTTCATCGAGGCGTTCGCGCTGTTCCGCGATTACCTGGTGATCAACGAGCGCAGCGAGGGGCTGCTGCGCCTGCGCGTGCGTCCGTGGGCCGGCCTCGACCAGTCGACCATCCTGCGCTCCGACGAGCCGGCCTACGCGGAGGAGCTGTCGATCAATCCCGAGCAGGGGACCGAGCTGCTGCGCTACACGCACGGCTCGCTCGTCACGCCGGACAGCATCTTCGAAGTCAACATGCGCACCGGGGAGCGGCGTCTCCTGAAGCGGCAGCCGGTGCTGGGCGGCTTCGACCCGGCGAACTACGCCACCGAGCGCGTCTGGGCCACCGCGCGGGACGGCACGAAGGTGCCGGTGTCGCTCGCCTACCGCAAGGGGTTCCGGCGCGACGGCAAGGCGCCGCTGTACCAGACGGCGTACGGGGCCTACGGCTCCTCCTCCGACCCCGAGTTCGAGAGCGAGACGGTCTCGCTCCTCGATCGCGGCTTCGTGTACGCTCTCGCCCACGTGCGCGGCGGCCAGGAGATGGGGCGCGCCTGGTACGACGACGGCCACCTGCTCCGAAAGAAGAACACCTTCACCGACTTCATCGACGTGACCGACTTCCTGGTGCGCGAGAAGTACGCCGCCCCCGACAAGGTGTTCGCCATGGGCGGCAGTGCCGGCGGGCTGCTCATGGGCGCGGTCGCCAACATGGGTGGAGAGAAGTACCGCGCCATCGTCGCGCACGTCCCGTTCGTCGACGCGGTCACGACCATGCTGGACGACACGATCCCGCTCACGGCGAACGAGTTCGACGAGTGGGGGAACCCGAAGGAGAAGCGGTACTACGACTACATCCTGTCCTACTCCCCGTACGACAACGTCCGCGCCGGGAAGTACCCCGCGCTCTACGTGACCACGGGGCTGAACGATTCCCAGGTCCAGTACTACGAGCCGGCCAAGTGGGTCGCCAAGCTGCGCGCCACCAAGACCGACAAGAACCCACTGCTCTTCAAGATCAACATGGCGGCCGGGCACGGCGGCCGGTCGGGACGCTTCGAGAGCCTCAAGGAGACCGCCGAGGAGTACGCCTTCCTCCTGAACCTGTTGGAGGCCCGGGCCGACCGATGACCGGCCGCACGCTCGGACACTACCGCGTGCTCGAGAGGGTCGGCGCCGGCGGCATGGGGGACTCGCGCAACCGGATCCCGCGCTGGTCACCCAAGGGAGATCGCATCTCCTTCGCGTCGGACCGCGGCGGCGCCTAACGCATCTACACCGTAGGGCCCGACGGCAGCGTCCTGCAACACCTCGAAGGAGCCCGGGAGAACTCCATCTACAACGCGTGGTCGCCTGAGGGGGATCGACTGATCACCATGTCGGCATCGACGCACCTGTCACCGGTCATCGTTCACTGGCCCCCGTCGGGAAAGGGGGCCGAGGAGGTCGCGCCCTTCCCGGAGGA
>DASRJX010000134.1:0-19964 GCA_035649235.1 Candidatus Cryosericum sp. | reverse complement strand
TGCATAAAGATCCGAGGCTGTAGTTGGAACCCTTGTGCGGAGCAGTTCCGGGGCGGCGAAGGGCACCGTCAGGCACGGATTGAAGCTCCCAAGTGGTTTGGTGACATCTCTCGCCGAACTGAAGTCGATTAGGCTAGCACTAGCACGCGCTCTGCCTGTGACAGAGTGTGTCACGAGCACGTTTGCCGGTTTGAGATCGCCGTGGATTATCCCGCGGTGGTGGAGATGTCCGAGGGCGTGCGCCAACTGCAAGAACAGGTTCAGGAGGGTTTCGAGCGACGAGTCTCTTGTCGCTCTCTGCAAGTCCGGTCCGGAAACGTACTCAAGCGCGAGGTACTGATGCTGTTCGTCAAGTGTTGTGCCGAAATCGAGCAGATGGCCGATGTTCGGACAGTTATTGTCTAGGAGGATTTCTAGTTCGGTGTCGAAGTAGCGTGATGGGTCACAGGCAGGCGGATTTGCTTCAGAGGGGGAGACACCCGTGGGGAATAGTTTTAGCGCAACCTTGGCTCCCGTGTACGTTGATTGTGCCAGGTATATCGTGGCGGTCGTACCTTGTGTGAGCCGCTGCACATTGACATAATTGATGAATCGGCCCTCGGGCTCCATGAGTCGGAAATCTAGGGAACCAGGTGGGAGTAGGTCAAGAAAGAAAAAGGCCCCCCTGGCGGGGGGCCTTCAGATCCAAGTCAGCGGGTTAGCAGTTGACGCCGCGGCAGAACCCCCAAATCGCACCCTCGGTCGACACATCCCCGGCGCCGATCGGCGACACCGTGGAAGAAGCCGGGGTCGAAGCTAGACCGAGGAGCCTCGCGAACAGCTCCAGAATCGAAGAAAAGCCGGAGGCGTGTCCGAGGGCGACCGAACCGCCGTTTGCTGGGGCCGCCATCGAGATCGTCGGACCCAGGGCCATCACTGCCAGAACCACCGCCACCGCCAGGACTCTCGTCATTCTGTTCATCGTCGCATCCTCCCCAATAGGCTCATCAGCCCGCTGCCGACCCTAAGAGCAATGGCAATGCCAATGTTGTATTCCGGACCAGAATCAGCGACGTAACATATTGCAGTGGAAATATTTAGAGCGTTACAAGATGGACTGGAGCGGTGCGGTGGCAGCATCTGGCGGGGTCGGGTTTGGCCATTTGAGAGTGCTATGGCGAGATATCTCGTTATAAATCAATCATTTGGATGCAGTCTCATGAGACTTGGAGAATTCAGTTTTGAGACTGTGCGTATCACGTTCAAATACAAGCACTTATGGCTTGTCGTCGGGTGATTCCCCTACATGAGACTGAACCAGGGGTGCGGACCGGTCGCGCTGCACGGAGCGCCCGGTTATCGGTGGACCTACAGCCCCAGCTGGCGGATCTTGCGGAACAGGGTCGCCCGGCTGATGCCCAGGAGGCGGGCGGCCTCGTTGCGATTGCCGCCGGCGTCGGAGAGGGCGCGGCGCAGGGTGGTTCGGTTGAGCGGAGTGCCGGCGTCACGCGCCAGGGGCGAGAGGGGCGCCTTGTCGAACTCGTAATCGTGACGCGCGTCCTCGAGCGTGATGACGTCGCCGCTGGCGAACAGGGCCAGGCGGTAGATCTGGTTTTCCAGCTCGCGCACGTTGCCGGACCAGTGGCGCCGCGACAGGTGGGCCAGGAGGAGCGGGTCGATGCGCAGCTTCCGGCTGCCGTTCTCGCGCGCCAGCTTGGTCAGGAAGTGGTCGGCTAGCAGCGGGATGTCCTCGCGCCGCTCGCGCAGGGGAGGGAGCGTGACCGCGATCCCCTTGAGGCGGTAGTACAGGTCCTCCCTGAACTTCTTCTCGCGCACCATCGCCTCCAGCTCGCGGTTGGTGGCCGACAGGATCCGGACGTTGACGCGGATCGAGGCCTCGGAGCCGAGCGGGCGGACCTCGCCGTTCTGCAGCACGCGCAGCAGCTTGCTCTGCAGCGTCATGCTCGTGTCGCCCACTTCGTCCAGGAACAGGGTGCCGCCGTCGGCCAGCTCGAAGAGTCCCTTGCGGCTGCTGTCGGCGCCCGTGTAGGCGCCCTTGACGTGGCCGAAGAGCTCGCTCTCCAGGAGCGTGTCCGGTAGCGCGGCGCAGTTCTCGGTGTAGAACGGCCGGTCGCGGCGCGGGCTGTTGAGATGGATGGCCCGTGCGACCAGCTCCTTGCCGGTGCCGCTCTCGCCCCGGATCATGACCGGCAGCCCGCTCGGGGCCACGCGCGCCAGGAGGTCGAACAGGTCGCGCATCGCGGCGCTGCGCCCGACGATGCTCTCGAAGCCGTAACGCTCCTTGACCGCCTGCCGCAGGGTCTCGTTCTCCTGCCGCACGCGATCGAAGAGCCGGGCGTTCTCCACCGCGACGGCCGCCTGGGAGGCGAAGGCCTCCAGGAAGCGCAGGCTGTCGGGCGTGAACACGACGCCGGGAGCCCGCGTGTCCAGGTAGACCGTGCCCAGGACGCGGCCCTGCAGCGAGAGCGGCACGCACATCAGGGACCGGATCTTGAACTGCGCCACGCTCTTGTAGCCGCGGAAACGGGCGTCGCGCCCGGCATCGTGGGACAGGATCGATCGCCCGCGGCCGGCCTCCCGCAGGATGCTGCGGCTGTATTCGGTCGCGTCCTTGATCGTGCGGCGCTCGACGTTGCGCGCCACGACCAGGTCCATCTCGCCGCCCTCGCCGCGGGCCATGAAGATCAGGCCGCGCTCGGCCCCGACCAGCTCGATCGCCAGGTCGAGGACGCGATCGAGGAGCTGCTGCGGCTCGTGGATGGTGTTGATGCTCTGCGTGATCTCGAACAGCGTCTGCAGCATGCGCGAGGAGGCGTCGGAGGCCGCGCCGTGTGGGGCCGCAGGGGCGGAGGGCGCGTGCCCGGCGACTTCCCGCCGCTCCGGATGGTTGAGATAGTCGTCGCGCATCGCACTCTCCTCGATCTCGGCCCCGACGGCCTGAATGACGTCCAACGCATCATGATAGGCGCTGGCGGCCTCGCCAGGAAGCCCGCCGGCCGAAAGGGCCTCGCCCTGCGCGGCCAGCAGCCGCCACTCGTGCTCCCGGAATCCGCCCGCGGCGGCCTTCTCCAGCCCGGCGCGGGCCGCGTCGGCGGCCTCGGCGAAGCGACCGGAGGCGAGCGCCAGGCGGGAGAGGGCGAGACGTCGCTCCAGCCGGTCCTGCGATCGCAACGACCGCTCGTCCTGCGCTTCGAGTCGCCGGCGGAGGTCGGCGACCTTGCGCCGATCGGCATCCTGGACCGCCGTACGGGCGAGCGCGCAATCGGCCAGGAGGGCGATCCGCGCGTGGCCCAGGTCGGTTCCGATCCGGCGCGCGTCGCGCGCCGCGGCCATGGCTGCCCGGGATTTGCCTGCCGCGGCGAGGTCGGTCGCCAGCGAGGCCAGGAGGTACCCCTCCTGAATCCGGTCGCCGCGCTGGCGCGCCAGATCGATCCCGCGGCGGTGCGCCTCGAGGGCGGGCTCGAACCGGCCTGACTCGCGCAGGCATTGCCCTTTCAGGTCCAGGTCCAGAGGGTGCACGGCCGGATCACCCATGCGGCGCCGGGCGCGATCGCTCTCCTCGCCGCAGGCAAAGGCTCGATCGAACCGGCCGCGGAGCATCCAGGCCACCATCAGGGACGCACTTTGCAGGGCGATGGTCTCGAGGATCGTGTGCCGGCGCGCCCAGGCGAGCGACTCCTCGAGCGCCTGGATGGCGCCGGACAGGTCCCCCCGATCCAGTCGCACCGTGGCGGCGTTGGCCAGGGAGCGGTGACGCGCCCCGTGCAGGCCGTGGCGGGCGGTCACGTCGAGGACCTCGCGGAGGAGGGCGTCGGCGACGTCGAGGTCCCCGAGGCCCAGATGACAGAGGGCTGCGTTGTTGAGGATCCACGCCAGGCTCTCGGTGTCGCCGGCGGCGCGCGCGCGAGACACGGCCTCGTCGAAATGCGCGCGGGCTTCTTCGTGACGGCCGCGCCGGGAGAGGATCACGCCGAGATAGGAGAGGCAGGCGGCGATCTCTCTCGATTCGGACGCGGCGCGCGCCATCGCCAGGGCGCGCTTCAGCCGCCCGAGCGCCCGGCGCTCGTCGTCGAGGAACCCGAGGGCCCAGGCTTGGTGCTTCAGCCCCCGGATCCGGAAGACCCGCTCGGACGGCCGTCGCGCCTCACGCTCCAGCCGCAGGGCCCAGTCGAGTCCCGCGCGGTGGTCCCCCAGCTCGTTCATCGTCACCAGGGCCAGATCGTCCAGGGCAGGGAGGCGTCGCTCGTCGCCGGCGGGCAACAAGTCGAGAGCCCGGCGCAGGAAGGCGCTCCGGCGCACCGGATCGAACAGGGAGGCGGCGCGCCTCGCGGCGATCACCAGGTAGGAGGCGGCCTGCGGCGCCTCTCCCGCCGCGTCGAAGTGGTGCGCCAGCTCCTCCGCCACGCCGTCGGTCGCACCGTCCGCCTCCGCCTCGATGGCCCGGCCGGCGGCACGGTGCAGGTCGGCGCGGAGTGCCGGGGTCAGGTCGTCGTACAGAGCGGTCCGCGTGGCGCCCAGGACGAGGCTGACGAGAGGCGGGCCGACCCGCTGCCGGTCGATCGTCGCCACCTGCAGCCGCTCGAGGCTCTCGGCGGACTGCTCCGCCTTGGCTTCGTCCGGTCCGGAGCCACGCAGGATCGACAGCGCTCGCGCCAGCAGGGGGAGCGGCACGGGTCGGCCGATGACGGCGAGGAGCCGTGCTGTGACCGCCTCGGCTTCCGGCAGCGATCCGACCTGGTGCAGGACGAGCGCCGCCAGGCCCTCCGCCACGGGGAGCGACTCCGGCGCGTCGGTCCTGAGGCCCCAGGCCTCGCCGCGTCGCTCGAGGAACCCTTCGAGGGCCAGCGCCTTCATCGTCTCCTCGATGTAGAGCGGGTTGCCGCGAGTCCGCTCGAGCAGGCGCGTGGCCAGTGCCCGAGGCGGCTCCGACCAGGGGAGCATCGACTCGATGAGGCGACCGATCTCCTCCTCGGTCAGGGGCAGGAGCGGCTGGAGCCGCAGCTCGGGATGCGTGCCTAGCCGCTGCAGCAGGGCAGAGGCGGCGGTGGAGCCCGGCGCGTCGTCCCGCAACGTGCCGATCACGAGCCAGGGAGAGCCGTCGGCCCTCGCCAGGAGGTGCCGCAGGATCTCGATGGCCGGGGCCGCCGCCCACTGCAGGTCCTCCAGGAGGAGGATGCCGCCGCCGTCGCCGGCCAGCCTATCGAGACAGTCCGCGAGGCGCGAGGTCAGTTCCGCCTTGTCGAGGGGCGGGCGTGCCGGTCTCGCCGAGGAGGGTGCAGCGCCAGGCGGCGCGCTCGAAGCCGATTCGGACGTTGTCGCGGCCTTCGCCCGGCCGCCGGCCCGACGGGGAGGAGCGCTCGCGGGGCGATCGCGGTTCGATGTGTCGCCGAAGGCTTGCTCGAGGGCCTCCTCGAGACCGTCCGACAGCGGGCCCAGGAGGGGCGCCTGCCGCAACAGATCTCCGAACGGCTGGAGGGGGGAGCAGGAGGGCTCGAAGCAGCGCGCCGCGAGGACGTGCGTTCCGGAGAGCTGCAGCTCGTTCCGCAATTCCCGCAGGAGACGGCTCTTCCCCGACCCCTCGGGGCCCGTCACCAGGGCCAGTCGCGGCGGCGCGGCGTCGGAGAGCGAGATCGAGGGACGCGCTGCGCGGGCGCCCGGCCGGATGGTCCCGCGGTGGCGCGCCGCGGCCAGGTCGAGGAGCAGCTTCAGCTCCTGCTCGCGACCGACGAAATCGCCGGTGCTCACGAAGCTGGCGATCGTCTCGGCGGTGTCGAGCGGCAGCGGTGTCCGGAGGCCCGCGTTCAGCAGGCCGAGCGCGGCGCCGGCCGAGGCGGGACGGTCCTCGGGCCTGCGCTCCATGAGGCGGAGGACGAAGGACTCCAGGCGCTCGGGGATCTCCGCATCGATTCCCCTCGGAGCCGGCACACGGCCTTCGAGGATGGCCGTGACGACCTGCCCCGAGGCCTCGGCCTCGAACGGCGGGCGCCCCGTGAGGACCTCGTACAGGACGGCGCCCAGGGAGTAGAGGTCGCTCCTCGGATCGCCGGAGCCGCCCGCCAGGCGTTCGGGGGCGACGTAGTGCAGCGTACCGCTGACGGCCCCGAAGGGCTGGGAGGTCCGCTGCTGCGCCAGCCCGAAATCGAGCAGCTTCACTTGCAGCGGCTCGGCGAGGAGGATGTTCTGCGGCTTGATGTCGTTGTGCAGGTATCCGCGCGCATGGATGTAGTCGAGGGCCCGGAGGCATTGCGCCGCCAGCGCGTCGAAGCCCGCCAGGGCCGCCCGGCCCCGCCGCGTCGCGAGATCGCGGCCTTCGACGTACTCCATGGTCAGGAACGGCCGGCCGTTCTCCGTGACGGTTCCGTAATCGAAGACTTCGGCCAGGTTCGGGTGGCGCAGGTGCGTCATGGAGCGGAACTCGGCGCGGAACGAATCGACGACGCCGGGATCCTGCCGTCCCGACCGCGTCATCTTGAGCGCGACGATCCGGCCACCCTGATGGCGATCCCGCGCCAGGCGCACCTGTCCCGTGCCGCCTTCTCCCAGGCGGCGTCCTACCTCGTAGCGACCATTGAGCAGCAAAGGCCCGACTGCCATGGAGTTGAGGGAAAGTACTACCGTTCACCGGCGGCCGCAAGGCCTACCTGAGACGGAGCCTCGTCTGGCCCGGTGACCCCGGGCTAGTTGACCGAGATGTCGGTCCGGCCGGGGAACCTCAGAAGGAGGCCGGGGTCGGCGCCGGCTCCGCGCCGCGAGAACTTCTCGGTGTACATGCGGGCGTCGGCGACGGAGATCAGGGACTCGTAGGTCCGGCCGTCCTCCGGGTAGCAGGCGGCGCCCATGCTCACCGTCACGCGGATCGATTGGCCGCGGGCCACCGCGAACTTGTGCCTTCCGATCGCCACCTCGATGCGCGCCTGCACCGCCTCGATGCCGGTCCCCCCCACGCCGGGGACCGTGATGATGAACTCGTCGCCGGCGTAGCGCACGCAGGTGTCGTTGGGACGGAGCTGGCTGCGGATGGCGCGCGCCACGCCCCGCAGCACGCGATCGCCGGCCGGATGTCCGAAGCGGTCGTTGATCAGCTTGAAGTGGTTCACGTCCAGCTCGATGATGCCGAGCGGTGCGCCGAGCTTCTCTGCGCGGGCCATCTCACGGTCGAAGCTCCCGAACAGGAAGCGCGCGTTCGGCAGCCGGGTGAGAGGATCGGTCATGGCGCTCTTCTGCGTCCGCTCGTACAGGACGGCGTTGCGCACGGCCTCCGCCAGGTGCCGGGCGACGACCGTCAGGGTCCGCGCGTCGGTCAGGCCATAGGGCCGATCCTCGGCGTCGTAGAGCGCCAGGGCCCCCATGATCTGCTCACCGTCGAGCAAGGGCACGGCCAGGGCGTTCGGCGTCGGCTCGACCGTGCCCGAAGCGAGCAGGAGGTCGAAATCGTGCCGGACGATCTCCGCCGACTCGTCCGAGGCCGGCCCCGCGATCACCGGCTGCCGCTGCTGGGCGGCGCGGCCGCTCGTGCCTTCTCCGAACCGCACCTCCAGGCGGGAGAGTGCCGCGGCGTCGGGGCCCGTGACGTGCCGGGCCCGCAGCGTTCGCCGCTCGCGGTCGACGAGGAACAGGATCAGGCGTCGATGGTGCACCAGGCGCGCCAGGGTCTCCGCCAGGGGACCCATGGATTCGTCCAGGTCCAGGCTGCGCGTCATGCCGCGCGCGATCTCGTACAAGCCGGTGCTCTCGAGGTGCACGGAGGCGATTGTCTGGACGGTGGAGGGGCTCAACGGGGCGCGGTCGGAGGCGACGGGCTCCATGGCCGGGGGAGCGCCCTGCCGGTCGGCCGGAGGCCCGGCCTGGCTGGTCTGCTCGTCCGCCAGGTGCTCCAGGCGGTCGAGGTGGGAGAGGAACAGCCGGACGACCTCGGGATCGAACGCGGTGCCGGCGCCTTCCCGCATCTGGGCCACGGCTTCGTCGCGCGACAGCGGCCGGCGGTAGGGGCGCTCGGAGGTCAGCGCGTCGAACGAGTCGACGACCGCCAGGATGCGCGCCGGGAGCGGAATCTGGTCCGCCCGCAAGCCGTCGGGATAGCCGGTCCCGTCGAACCGCTCGTGGTGCGAACGGACCACGCGCGCCACGGGGTACGGGAACCGGACGCGCTCCAGGATCTCCGCGCCAACCCTCGGATGGATCGCCATCTTCTCGAACTCTTCCGGCGTCAGACGTCCCGGCTTGCACAGGATGTACTCGGGAACCGCCACCTTGCCGATGTCGTGCAGGAGGGCTCCGGCGCGGAGCGCCTCGAGCTCGGTCTTGCCCAGCCCCATCATGCGGCCGATTTCGGCGGCGAATGCCTGCACGCGCCGCAGGCGGCGCTGCGTCGATCGGTCCTTGGCCTCGATCGCCAGCGCCAGGGCCTCGATGACGGAGAGATAGAGCTCGGCCATCTCGTTGCTGTGCCGGCGGGCCTGCCGGACCTGCTCGCGGTAGCGGCGTCGCGCGTAAATGAAGCAGAGGAGTGACGCGGTCATGGCGCCCGCCGCCTCGAGGGACAGGCGGAGGCGATCCGGATGGCCCCGGTGCAGCCAGGACAGGAGGGGGGTGCCCAGCCCCGCGAGAACGAGGCCGAAGATGTAGATCCTGGCTTTATGTGTCCGGCTCAAGTTCATGGCACCGATCCCCGAACGCCGGCCCACCCCGGCGACATGTGTCCGATTCCTGGTCGGGTGGACCCATGGGAGAAGATCGGTCCTTTGACAGGCGGCGGCCATGCCGGTTTCGAGGTTCACGATACTGATTCGCTCCTGTCGTCCGGATGACAGGCCGTTGCCGTGATGACGGGGGCCGCCGGCGCCGCAGGCGGCCCGATGGCGCCTGAACCGGATGCTATACTCGCGCTGGCGTGAGAGGCGCCGGCTCGCGTTCCCGGGAGCGTGTTCGGATCATGGCCAAGGCCGCGCGACCAAGGATGCAGCGCTTGGCCGCCCTGGTGGCGATCCTGTCGGCGGTCGCGCTCGCGATCGTCTCCTTCCACATCATCAGGCCTGGAGATCGCGCCTTCCGCGTGACGCGCCTCGGAAGGGGCACTGCGCCGCTTTCTCCCGGCTTCCATTTCGTCGTGCCGCTGCTGCAACACGTGGTGCGCGCGCCCGCCGATCCCATCGGGGCGCAGGGGAAGGTCCCGCTCCGTTCGAGCGAGGGCGCCGATCTCGAGATCACCTACGACGTGCGGGCCTCCATCTCCGATGCCCGCCTGGCGGAGCTGCTGGGCGACAGCGGCCGGCCGGACGGGCCGGAGGCGAGCCTGGGCCTGGCCGCGAGCCGGACGCTCTCGGCGTGGGGAGAGGGTCGTTCGGGAGAGTCGCTCGTCCTGGGAGAGCGGCGCGACGAAGCCGAGCGGAAGGTCCGGGAGGCCGTCGAATCGCTGGGGTTCGAGCGGGTCGCCGTCGTCCTGGGGCCGGTCGTCGGCCCTCCCGGCCTTCGAACGGCGCTGGCCTCGCGCGCTCTGCGGGACCGGATCCAGGACACGGGAGAGCGCGTCGCCCTCATCGGTCTCGACGGCGCCGACTGGGAGATCATCGATCCGCTGATCGCGCGCGGCCTCCTCCCCAACCTGTCCCGCCTGAAGTCGCAGGGCGCCTGGGGGAACATGAAATCGATGAATCCCATGCTGTCGCCGCTTCTCTGGACCACGGTGGCGACGGGCCGGCCTCCCGAACAGCACGGCATCATCGATTTCCTCATGCGGGACGCCTCGACCGGCAAGCCCGTCCCGGTCCCGAGCCGGAGCCGGAAGGTCAAGGCGCTCTGGAACATCCTCACGGACGCCGGTCGGAAATCGGCGTTCGTCGCCTGGTGGGCGACCTGGCCGGCCGAGGAAGTGGACGGCTACATGGTGTCGGATCGGGTCGCCTACAGCACGTTCTCCTTCGTCGACAAGCGGGAGAACGACGGCGCCGGGGCCACGTGGCCGCCCGGATACTTCCAGGAAATCCGGCCGCGGCTCCAGGACGCAGCGGGAATTCCGGACGCCGAGCTGAAGGATCTCGCCGATGCGACGCCGGCGGAGTTCCGACGCCTGGCGGGCATCGTCGCCGGCGCCCGGAGCTACCAGGCGGTGGCGCTCGACCTTCTGTCGCGCGGCCAGCCGGACCTCTTCAGCGTCTACTACCAGGGGATCGACGAGGTCTGCCACCGCTTCGCGCACTACATGCCTCCGAAGATGGCGATGGTCAGCCAGGAGGACTACGAGAGATACCGGGGGACCGTGGAGTCGTACTACCGGTATCAGGATCGACTCCTCGGCCAGGTCCTGGCGAGGCTCGCGCCCGACACCAACGTCATCCTGTTGTCCGATCATGGTTTCCGCAACGGTGGCGGGCGGCCGGTCGACGAACCGCCGTACATCGAGGGGAAGCCGGGCCTCTGGCACCGCCAGTACGGCATCGTAATCCTGTCCGGCCCGGCGATCCGCCCCGGGCGGCTCGACACCTCGAGCCTGCTGGACGTGACGCCGACGGTGCTCTACCTGCTGGGCCTTCCGGAGGCCGAGGACATGCCCGGCCGCGTTCTGGAGGAGGCGATCGCGGAACGCTTCCTGAGACGCTTCCCGCAGCGGACCGTGCCGTCGTACGAGGCCTTGGGCGGCGCCCGTCCAGCGGCGGACCTCGTGGCCGACAGCCGCGTGGAAGCGGAGATGATCGAGAAGCTGCGCTCGCTCGGCTACATCGGGGGGGCCGGAAGTCCCGCGGGTGGGCCGGAGGGAACGGGTGCGAGCGGGGCTTCGTCTTCCGCCGCCGGTCAAGACCAAACCTTCGTTACGGCGCACATCAACGAAGCGGCGCTCCTGCTCAAGACCAAGGACTACGACAAGGCGGAAGCCGCGGTCGAGGTGGCGCTACGCGCCGCGCCCGACCTGGTTCCTGCCTTGATCCTCAAGACGCAGATCGCGCAGGCGCGGAAGCGCTACCCGCTCGCGCTCGAGACCTGCCGCCGCGTCCTGGCCCTCGACCCGACAGGCGAGAAGCAGGCCTACACGCAGCTGGCGCGCATCTACGCGGAGGCGGGCCGGACGGCCGACGGTCTCCCGGTCCTGCGCGAGTTGTCCCGCGCGCATCCGGAGATCGGCGAGATCCACGCCGCCCTCGGGTTCCTCCTTCTGAGGGGCGGCGACAAGGCCGGCGCCGAAAAGGAGCTCCTGGAGGCGCTGCGGCTCGATCCGGCCCTCGGCGAGCCCCTGGCCGAGCTCCACACCCTGTACGAAGGGACCGACAAGATCCCGAACCTGGAAGGGATCGTCAGAAGAGGGATGGCCCTCAACGACCAGTCCGTCGTGCACCACAACTGGATGGGATTGATCCACGAATGGCACAAGGATCTGCCGGGAGCCGAGAAGGAGTTCCGGCGGGCGATGGAGATCGATCCGGACTATGCCCCGACCATGGCCAACCTCGGGGCCATGTACGGCCGTTCCGGAAGACTCCAGGAGGCCGTCGAGATTCTGACGCGCGCGATCCGGAAGGACGAGAACAATCTCGAAGCCTGGGTCAACCTGGGGGCCGCGCAGGGGCGGCTCAACCACCCCAAGGAGGCGATCGCCGCCCTGGAGACGGCGCGGGGCAAGGGGGCGCGCAGCACCACGCTGTTCAACGCGCTGGCGCTCGCTTACCTGCAGGACCGTCAGACCGGGAAGGCGGTGCAGTATCTCAAGGAATCGTTGCTGATGGATCCGGGTCAGAAGGATGCGCGGGAGCTTCTGGCGCAGGTGAGCCGTTCGTCGTGAGCAGGTCTTCCGGGTGGCGCAGGCGCGCCTCCAGGCGCTCCCAGGTCTCCAACCCCCCCTCGCGCGTCAGGTCGCGCAGGGCCCGGTAGTGCTCGCCGTAGCGGTCGAGCGCCTCGCGGAACTCCTCCTCGCTCAGGCCGGGATAGCGGCCGGAGCGAGCCTGGGCGACGTTGAATCCCCAGGCGGCGGCTTCGTAGAAGTGGCTCTCCATCGCCACCGTCGCGCGCGGCGGCACCGGCAGGCCGGTGGCGCCCGCCAGGTGTCGCGCGTGGAAGTACTCGTGATCCAGGAGGAGCAGGACCCACCCGGCGCTGCCACCCGGTTCGAAGAGCGTCGGATCGTAGAGGATGTCGTTGCGTGCCCCCGGCCCCAGGAAGGGGGCGTTCTCGCTCCGCGACGGATCGGAGGCTCCCGGACGGACGAGGGCCATGTAGAGCACCTTCGCCGACGCCCGCGCGTCCCCCTCGAGGGGCCGGATGTCGCGCACGTAGACCCTGTAGTCGGGCCGCATGGTGGCGAGGGCTCTCTCGACTCCGCGATCGACGGCCGGGGACGAGACAGCGCACACCAATACCGCGAGGAGCACCGCGGCCCCGCCCCAACACCGCACCCAGAGCGGCGTTCGCGCCGTCGACATAGGCGTTCAGATACGGCGAAAGTCGCTCCGTCTCAAGTGGGAAGAAGGCTCCGGGCGGAGATTTCTCCAATGGGCGCCGCGACCCGTATGCTATATTCGCAGCGTGCACAAGCGACTAGCGAAGCAGGCGGGGACGTATAGGACGAACGAGCAGGTCGCACGCAGAGTCTACCGCGCTCTCAAGACTCCCAGCGACGGCGATCACACCACGGACCCCATCCTTGGATTCCATTTCGCCGGCCGCGACGACTACATCATGCTCCGCTGCAACAAACAGCCGGAGATCAGCATCAAAGGGAAAGGCCAGACGGCGGGTGAAGTGAAATTCTTCGCCTACAGCGACTTCAAGGACTGCTCCCCCGAGGACGTCATCTTCCGCCTGAAGGACGACCTGGAGCTCGTCGAGCTCTACGCCAAGGGGGCCATCGAGAAAATGACCTGGACGTCGTGGGAGGAGTTCTCCCGCTGGCTCGATACGCTGCGGGACGAGGGCATCCAGATCTCCCTGAAACTGCCCTGTCTCGTCTATACCGCGGTGAAGAACGAGCCGCCGTCCATGCAGAATTTCATCGTTGAGGCGATCAAGGCGGGGCTGAAGCGCAAGGGACAGGATTGAGACCCCTCGTGCGAGCGCTCCCGCTGGTCCTCGTCGTTCTGCTGACCTCTCTGGCCCATCCGGACACGTACGCCGCCGCGAGCCAGTCGCCGCCAGCGACCCAGGAGGTGCCGACGCCACAGCCGATCGAGTTCCTGCCCGTCAGCGCCATCCGTCCGGGCATGACGGGGGTGGCGCGCACCGTCTTCGACTCCGATCGCGTGGAGGAGTTCGGCGTCGAGTTCCTCGGCGTGCTCAAGAACGCCATCGGTCCCCAGCAGGACATGATCCTCGCCCGCCTCACGGGAGAGAGGGTTGAATTCACCGGAGTCGTCGCGGGGATGAGCGGCAGCCCGGTCTACGTCGACGGGAAGCTGGTCGGCGCCGTCTCGTACCGCATCGGATCGTTCGCCAAGGAGCCGATCGCCGGCATCACTCCGATCGGGGAGATGGTGAAGCTGGTCGGTCGCGGCGAGCCGAAGAAACCGAGGGCGCGCGGCAAGGACCCCGCCGGGGACCTGCTGGCCTGGCTCCGCAGCGGCGCGGATCGATCCACAGCACCGGCTCCGCCACCCGGCCTCGCGGCGGCCGCTTCGGGATTCACCGGGCTGCAGCCGATCGGCACGCCGCTCGTCTGCTCCGGCTGCGATCCGGAGGTGCTCCGTTACTATGCGCCGGCCTTCGAGATCATGGGGCTGTCGCCGGGCGCCGGCGGCGGCGCCGTGGGCTCCTCGGAACTCACCACCCCGTTGCCTCTCCTCCCGGGCACGGCGATCGGGGGCGCGCTCGCGACCGGCGACCTGAACCTCGTCGGCATCGGGACGCTGACCCATGTCGACGGCAATCGGGTCTTCGCCTTCGGACATCCGATGCTGGGGCTGGGCGGAGTCGAGCTGCCGATGACGCAGGCCCAGGTCGTGCTGACGTTCGCGTCGGATGCGGCGTCGTTCAAGATCGCGAACGCCACCGCCCCGATCGGCACCATCATCGAGGATCGTCTGACGGCCATCGTGGGGGAGGTGGGGCGGGTGCCGCCCACGTTGCCTCTGACCGTGCGCGTCCGCTCGGGCGCCGCCCAGCGGGAGTTCCATTACGACGTGGTGCGCGACCGATCCTGGGCGCCCGTGATCGTGGCGCTGACGACGGCCAACTCCCTGGTGCGCACGACGGAGTTCGACGCCGACGCCACCCTCTCGCTGCGCTACCGGATCGCCCTCGCCGGATACCCCGAGGTGACCTACGAGTCGCTCTATTCCGGGACCAACCCGGCCCAGCCGGTGCACACGCTGGCGGCCAACGATGCCGGCGGCCTGCTCGGGCTGCTCTACAACAATCCCTTCGTCGACCCGCCGATCCGGTCCGCCGTGGCCGACATCGACCTCCTCGACCCGGCCCAGGTGGCGAACCTGACCTCGGTCAGCGCCTCGCGCACCGAGGTGAAGGCGGGGGAGACGTTCCGCGTCGACGCCGTTCTCCAGCCGTTCCGCGGCCCGGACCGCACCGTCAGCTTCGATGTCTCCCTGCCAGAGGACACGCCGGCCGGCGAGTTGCAGATCATCGTGGCGGGTGGCTCGACCATCGAGGGCGTGGATCGCCGCGTGCGCGAGCGGCAGCTCCAGCAGGCGGCGGATCTGAAGGACATCATCCGCATCGTCAGCCGGCAGCGGAGCAGCCAGGCGCTCTATCTCCGGGCCGCCCGCCGCGTCCCCTCGGCGATCGTGCGCAGCGAGTTGCTGCCGGAGCTGCCCTTGTCGATCTTCAACGTCTTCAACAACCCGCGGCTCAACGCCGACGCCACGCTCCTCGCCGAGGCCCCGGTGCTGGAGCAGTCGAGGGACCTCGACATCGTGGTGGCCGGACTGCGCCGCATCTCCCTGAAGGTCAAATGAACGGGTACCGGCGGTGCCTCCCATCCGCGGCCGCGGCGATCCTGCTCGGCCTGGTGTTGATCCTGTCCACGTCCCCCGTGCACGCCGTCGGCGCCCGATCGTGGAAGCAGCGCGAGCGGGTCGACTTCGAGCAGGGCGAGCCGCATGGCGTGGCGCTGACAGCCGAGGGCCCCGTCCGGCTCGGAGCGCGCCTGGAGCGGCTGTTCGAGCCAGAGCAGCCCTACGTATGGTCGGTGTCGGCCGGCGAACGGGGGCCGATCTACGTCTCCGGCGGCAACGAGGGCGTGGTCTACCGCATCGACGCGAAGGGTTCCGGGGAGCGGTTCTTCAAGGTCGAGGAGCCGGAGGTGCAGTCGTTGGCCGTGGACGCGTCCGGGTTCCTCTATGCCGGCACGGTGCCCGGCGGACGGATTTACAAGATAGCGCCCGACGGCAAGCAGGTCTGGGTCTGCGAGACCGGCGAGGAATACATCTGGGCGTTGCTGTTCGACCGCCAGGGTGATCTCATCGCCGCGACGGGCACGGAGGGGCGGGTGCTGAAGATCGACGCGACGGGCCGCAGCAAGGTCCTGTACGACAGCGCCGAGACGCATGTCCGGAGCCTGGCACTTGATGCGCGCGGCGACCTGCTGGCCGGAACCGACGGCCACGGACTGATCTTCCGGATCAACCGCGACGGCCGCGGGACGGTGATGTACGACGCCCCGTTGAGCGAGGTGACGGCCCTGGCGCTCGCGCCCGATGGACTCGTGTACGCGGCCGTCGGCGGAGAATCGGGCCGCGGCCCGCGCCCGCAGCCTTCGCGGCCGGCGCAGTCCCAGCCGCCGGCTCCCGGGGGAGAAAGCAGCGAAGGAGGCGCTTCCAGCCAGCCGCCGGCGCAGGAGGGGAGTTCGCAGGGCGGCCCCCCCGAGGCACGCCCCCCGCTCAGCGTGGAGGGGAAGGTGCTGGCGATCTCTCCCGATGGCTACGCCCGCGAGGTCTGGTCGGGGTCCCAGGAATCGATCCTGAGCCTGGCGATCTCCGCGGGTGGTGAGCTCCTGATGGGGGCCAGCCACCAGGGTCGCATCTACCTCCTCGACGCGAAAGGCGGCGTCAGCGAGATCGCGCGTTCCGATTCGTCCCAGGTGACGGCGCTTCTCAGGAGGCCTTCGGGCGCGGGGAAGCCGGACGACGTGATCGTGGGCGGCAGCAACCTGGGAAGCGTATCAGTCCTCCGATCGGGGCATGCCCCGTCCGGCTCCTTCGAGTCGAGGGTGTTCGACGCCCAGTCCTTCGCGACCTGGGGCCGCGTGGCCTGGAGGGCGGACGCGCCGTCCGGGACGTCCGTGACGATCCAGGCGCGCAGCGGCAACACGGAAGACCCCGACCGCACCTGGTCCGACTGGGGGAAGGAGGCGGACGACCCGCTCGGATCGCCCCTCGATGCGCCCTCGGCTCGCTTCCTTCAATGGCGTGCCAAGCTGAAGACGAGCGAGCCGTCCCGCACTCCGGAATTGCGCGAGGTCTCCGTCGTCTACATGCAGAAAAACCTGCCTCCCGAATTCCGCAAGGTCGAGGTGCTGCCGCCTGGCGTTTCGATGCAGGCGATGCCGGCGCCGCCGGTGGGCCAGGGGCAGGAGGGGAAGCCGGCCGGTACTGACGGCGATCCCGGGACCCGCCGCCGGCCACGACCGCAGGCGCGGCGCGGATTCGACCCCGGCGCCCGCAGCATCACCTGGCAGGTGGTCGATCCGAACGAGGACGACCTGGTGTTCGACGTGCAGTACCGGGCCATCGATGAGAAGACCTGGAAGATGGCGCGCCGCCGCATCGACGAGGATTTCGTGACGTTCGATGGTGCCGCCCTGCCGGACGGCACCTACCTGGTTCGCATCGTCGCGAGCGATTCCCCCTCGAATCCAGAGGGACAGGCCCTGACCACGGAGAGGGTCTCGGCTCCCTTCGACGTCGACACGACGCCGCCGCGCGTCGAGCGCCTCAAGGCGCAGGTGGACAAGGGCGGTCTGAGGCTCACCTTCGCGACCAGCGACGACTTCAGCATCGTGCGCGAGGCGGCGTACTCGGTCGACGCGGGGGACTGGCTGCTGGCCCGGCCGGTCGACGGCCTCAGCGACGGACTTCGGGAGTCCTACGATCTCTCCCTGCCCCTGCCCGCCCCGGGAGAGCACAGCGTCGTGGTGCGCACGATGGACGCGGCCGGCAACACCGGATCGGGACGGGCCGTGGTCGACGTTCCCTGACGGCACGTCCCGGGGACGCAGCCGCCGATGCCGCGGAGGGTCAGGGCTGACGGCGCAGCCAGCCGAAGAGCCGCTTGGCCCAGGACGTGAAGCCATTGCCGTGCTCGCACTGCTCGACCGGCTCCGTCCCCTCGATGAACATCTCCTCGATCGATTCCGGACAGCGCCAGGTCGCGAGCTTGCCGGTCGTCGGATCGACCTCGACGTGCACGATCCCCTCCGGCTCGTCCCAGCGCAGGGAATGATCCAGCCCGGCGCGCGCCATGAAATCGGCCCAGATGGGCAGCGCGAGCGTCGACCCTCCCAGCCGGAGCGGCCGGTTGTTGTCGAACCCGACCCAGACGAGCGCCAGGACGTCCGGGCTGAATCCAACGAACCAGGCGTCGCGCCCTTCGTCGGTCGTCCCGGTCTTGCCGGCGAGATCCGCCTCGATCCCGTACCCGGAGGCCGAGGCGCCGGTGCCATAGCGCAGCACGTCCCGCATCAGATCGAGCGTCAGGTAGGCCGCCTGGGGTGTGGTGACGCGATGCGTCTGCGGCTCCTCGGACCGGACCCGCCCTTGGCCGTCCACGATCGCCGCGATGCCGTGCGGCTCGACCCTCTCGCCGAGGTTGGCGAAGGTGCCGAAGGCCGAGGCGATTTCGAGCGGCGTGACCTCGAAGGTTCCCAGGGCGAGCGAGGGGACCGGCTGCATCTCTCCCTCGATGCCGCAGCGACGAGCCGTTCGCACAACCTCTTTGAGTCCGATGTCCTCCGCCGCACGGATGGTGGGGATGTTCAGGCTATGGGCCAGCGCCTGGCGCGCCGTCACCGGGCCGCGGAACTCCTCGTCGAAGTTGTGCGGCGCCCAGGGCTTTCCGCCGACCACCATCTCCAGGGGTGAGTCGTCGAGGACGGTCGCGGCGGTGAACCGGCTGTCGCCCGCCTCCTGGGCCTCGCGCAGGCCGGCGAGGTAGACGAACGGCTTGAACAGGGACCCCGGCTGGCGGTGCGCCTGCACGGCGCGGTTGAACTGAGTCTGCTGGTAGTCCCGCCCCCCGACCATCGCCAGGATCGCCCCGTCCGCCGGCCTCAAGGCGACGAGCGCCCCCTGCAGCTCGCCTCCGGGCATGGGCCTCAAGTGGCGGTACCCCTTTTCGTACGACCGGAGGCGCTCCTCCAGACTGGCCTCGGCGCGCGCCTGCAGGAGCGGATCGAGCGTGGTGAAGACGCGCAGGCCCGCCGTCGAAGCGTCTTCCTTGACGCCCTCCTGGCGCAGGGCCTCGTGGATGAAATCGTCGAAATAGGGGGCCTGCCGCGGATCGCTGGACGGCTCGGGCCGCAGCCGGAGCGGCACGGCCGCGGCCGCTTTGCACTCCTTCTCCGGGATCATCTGCTCCTGACGCATCAACCCCAAGACCACGTCGCGTCGCTCGCGGGCCGCGGTCGGATTGCGGTAGGGGTGGTAGCGCCCCGGCGACTGGATGAGGCCGGCCAGAAGCGCGGCCTCCGGCAGGTCGAGATAGCGCGCCTCCTTGCCGAAGTAGTGCTGTGCCGCCGCGCCGACGCCGATGATCGCGAACGGGCCCCGTTGCGCCAGGTAGACCTCGTTCAGGTAGCGCTCCAGGATCTGGTCCTTCGAGTGGGCGATCTCGAGGCTCAGCGCCGCCATCGTCTCCCAGACCTTGCGGGTCAGCGTGCGGGACTCGTGCCCCTCATAGAGGTTCTTCGCGAGCTGCTGCGTGATGGTGCTGCCGCCCTGGACAACCTCGCCGCTCTTCAGATTGGCGAAGAGAGCCCGCAGGATCCCCTTGAGATCCACGCCGGGGTGGCTCAGGAAGCGCCGGTCCTCGACGGCGATGACCGCCTGCTTGAGCACGAGCGGCACCTCCGCGACGGACACCGGGACGCGATCCTCGTGCGCGCCGCCCGACAGCACGCCGAGCGGCTCCGGCTCGATGCGGGCCGACTCGAGGTTCCTCCCCGTCTCGGCGTCCTCGACGTTGGTGACGTGTCCGGAGGAGACCCGCACCCTCACGGTCGTCGGCTCGATCGCCCCCTCCGGATACTCGAAGCGGTTGAGGGCGATCTCGAACGAGCGGAAGCGCTGGGAGAATTCGCCGGGGGTGCGGGGACGACCCTCGATCCGGCGATAGCCGAGCCGCGTCAGACGCTCCGAGAGATCGGCCGGGTTGACCGCCACGCCGTCTTTGAGGAGGAAGGGGGCCGAATACAGGCGGATCGGAGCGGCGGGCCCCTGCCGGGCGAACCGCCAGTTGGCGTCGATGAAGGCGATGCTGAAGGCGCCGGCCACGACCACGGCCAGCGCGAGCGCCGTGCGCAGCAGGAGCCGGCGAACCGGCGCCCCCAGGGTCAGGCGCCGGAAACCACCCGCGCTGTTCCCCGCGTGCGCCATCGATGACTCCTCGTGCCGCCGGCCGCAACCGGCTCCGTCGAGGAGCCGAGCCCGCGGGCCGCTCTCTTCGCGGACGGCGACCAAGTGTATCATCCGCGCCATGCCTCGGACCTCCTCGGCGGCCGCCGTCGCGGCGCTTCTCCTGCTGAGCGGCGGCACCGTCCGTGCCGCCGAACCAGAACCGAAAGAAGCAGTGCGCCGCCTCGTCCTGACGGCGGGCGCCTCGGGCTACGAATCCGCCGTGCGCGCGGCGATCCGCGCGTCGCTTCCGTCCTGGGCCCATCCGGTCGAGGACAATCTCGGCAACCTCAGCGTGACGATCGGATCGGGGAAGCCGCACCGGCTGCTTCTGGCGCACATGGACGAGCCTGGCTACGTCGTGACCCAGGTCCGGCCGGACGGCTACCTGCGCGTCCAGCGGTTGGCGCGCGTGCCGCT
>DASRJX010000133.1:0-35804 GCA_035649235.1 Candidatus Cryosericum sp. | reverse complement strand
CCTGCATCTCGACCTGGAGGTCGAAGCGGTCCAGAAGCGGGCCCGAGACGCGGGAGCGGTACTGCGACACCTGGGCCGGCGTGCATCGGCAGGGGCGGTCCTCCCGCCCGAGCTGACCGCACGGGCAGGGATTCATCGCCGCCACGAGCGTCACGCGGGCGGGCATCCTGAGGGTGCGGTTCTCGCGCGTGATGTAGACGGCCCCCTCCTCGAGCGGCTGGCGAAGGACGTCGAGGGTGGCGCGGCCGAACTCGGGCAGCTCGTCGAGGAAGAGGACGCCGTGATGGGCCAGGGTGATCTCTCCCGGCCGCGGCCCCCGTCCCCCTCCGACAAGACCGACGCCGCTGATCGAGTGGTGCGGCGCGCGGAAGGGCCGGCGGCGGATCAACCCGCCGTCCCGCCCCAGACCGGCCGCGCTGTAGATACAGGTGACCTCGATGGCCTCCTCCGCCTCCAGAGGTGGAAGGATGCCCGGGAGCCGACGGGCCAGCATCGTCTTGCCGCAGCCAGGGGGGCCGACCATCACGATGTGGTGCGCGCCGGCGGCCGCCACCTCCAAAGCGCGCCGTGCGAGCGTCTGGCCGGACACCTCCGACAGGTCCGCTCCCGGAGTCGGCCCCTCTGTCCCGGGGTCCGGCGACTGCGGTGGGATTGGCGGCCGCTCGCCGCGGACCACGTCGATCGCCTCCCTCACGCTCCCGGCGCCGAAGACGGCCAGGCCGGCCGCCGCTTGAGCCTCGCGGGCGCAGCAGGCGGGGACCAGGATCTCCTTGAGTCCGATTCGCCTCGCGAGCAGCGCCGCCGGGAGGATCCCGCGGACGGGCTGGAGCGATCCGTCCAGGCCGACCTCGCCGGCCACCAGAAGGCCCGGGAGGCGCGTCGCCGGAGCGTGTCCGGCCGCGATCAGGATGCCCAGGGCAATCGGCAGATCGAGGGCCGCCCCTTCCTTCCTGAGGTCGGCGGGCGCCAGGCTGATCGTGATCCGTCGCGGCGGCATCTCGAAGCCCGAGTTGCGCAACGCGACCCGCACGCGGTCCGCGCTCTCGCGCACGGCGGCGTCCGGAAGACCCACCGTGTGGATGCCCGGCAGGCCCCTGGCGATGTCGCACTCGACGGTCAGCGGGATCGCTTCGATGCCGAGGAGGGTGAGGCTCCGGACGCGGGCCAGCATGGTCCCCCCGGTGCTCCGGGGGGCGCGGAGACCTCGTGGGCGAAGCGGCTCTCCGACGCGGTCGCCGGGGCGATCCTAAGGGAAGTCCGGAGGTCGCGTCAAACGGGCGCGAGGGAACGCGTCGAATCCTGGAACTCGGCCAAGGGAGGGAACGTATCGTACCGCTGAAGCGAGCCGCAGGAGCCCCCTCGCGGGGTATACTTGAGGTCACCGCGAGAGAGCTGCCCCGCCGGGCTGCCTTGGGAGAGCCAAACATGAACAAGTCGTCCGTTCCGGGTCCGCGTCGCCGCCGCCGCAAGCTCCTCTGGGTCGGCCTGCCCCTGTTGCTGGTGGCGGTGGTCGTCGCCGCCTTCTTCATCCGCCGCGGCGACGCCCGCACCAGTCGCGGCATCGCCGGCGAGGACATCGACATCCGACTCGGCAAGTCCGAGATCGCCGACGTCCAGGTGGCCGTGAACGAGGTCGGCACCATCGAGCCCCTGGTCAAGGTGGACGTCAAATCGACCCTCTCCGGCAAGGTCACCGACCTGCTGGTACGGGAGGGGGATCGCGTCCGGAGGGGCCAGGTCCTGGGGCGCGTCGAGCCGGACGTCAACCAGGCGCAGACGCTGTCGCAGGTGCGCTCCGAGCTCAACATGGCCGACCTCAGGGCCAAGGACGCGGGTCGCGACTACGAGGTCAACCAGAAGCTCCACGAGGAGGGGTTCCTCTCCGACCAGCTGCTGAAGGACTTCAAGCTCAAGCTCGACACCACGAGCGAAGATCTCGAGGCCGCCCGCACCCGGATGCGGATCGTGGTCGAGAGCGGCGTGCCACTCGACCAGCCGATCTCGACCACGCAGCGGATCAACGTCGTCTCCCCGATGGACGGCTTCGTCATCCGCAAGAACGTCGAGATCGGCCAGACGGTCACGTCGGGCCTGTCGTCCTTCAACGAAGGGACGGTGCTCTACACGGTCGCCGACCTCGGCGCCATGCTGATCAAGGCCTCGGTCAACGAGGTGGACATCGGACGGGTCCGGATGGGCGCGCCGGTCGTCATCACCGTCGACGCCTTCCCCTACAGGAAGTTCGAGGGCGCGGTCAGCCACATCTCACCCGCGGCGCACTTGAAGGAGAAGATCAAGGTCTTCGACACGGAGATCACGCTCAAGGAGCAGGTGCCCGACTTCCGCGCCGGCATGACCGCGAACATCGAGGTCCGCGGCGAGCGCGTCGACAAGGCGCTGTCGGTTCCCGTGGAGGCCATCTTCAAGAAGGAAGGCAAGGAGGTCGTCTACACCCTCAAGAGCGCCTTCGACGAGCCCAAGGCCGGCGAGAAGGCGCCCCGCAAGACCAAGTCCGACAAGTACGACGTCTCGGAGGTCTGGCAGCGCTATTTCGAGGAGCGTCCCGTGAAGGTGGGGCTCGTCAGCCTGGAGCGCGCCCAGATCCTCGACGGGATCAAGGAGGGGCTTGAGCTGGCCCTCGAGAACCCGACCCGGCCGCGCCAGGTCGACGACGAGTCCTGAGGACGCCGCCATGCGCGAAGCCGCCGCGGCGCCCCAGGGCGCCCCCGTCATCCACCTTCAGGACGTCACCAAGGTCTACGACTCCGGCGACAACGCCGTCCACGCCCTGAGGGGCGTGTCCCTCGAGGTCGGGGCCGGCGAGGCGATGGCGATCATCGGCCCCTCCGGCTCCGGCAAGTCGACGCTCATGCACATCGTCGGCTGCCTCGACGTCCCCTCGAGTGGTGAGTACTTCCTCGCCGGCACTCCGGTGTCGCGCATGTCCTCCAGGGAGCTTGCGCGGATCCGCAACCAGCGGATCGGTTTCGTCTTCCAGGCCTACAACCTGCTGCCGCGGGCCACCATCCTGAGGAACGTGGAGCTGCCGATGATGTACGCCGGCGTGCCGCGGGCAGAGCGGCAGGATCGAGCGCGCGAGGCGCTGCGCCGGGTGGGCCTGGCGGAGCGGGCCCGGAACCTGCCGTCGCAGCTGTCCGGCGGGCAGCGGCAGCGCGTCGCGATCGCCCGGGCCCTGGTCAACCGGCCGTCCATCCTCCTGGCCGACGAGCCCACGGGCAACCTCGACACGCAGACCGGCCGGGAGATCCTCGAGCTGTTCGACGAGCTCGGCGCCCAAGGCCATACCGTGGTCCTGGTGACGCACGACATGAACGTCGCGGCGCACGCCCAGCGGGTCATCCGGCTCGTCGACGGCCAGGTGGCGAACGGCCAGCACGCCGCCCCACCGGCCGCGGGAGGGCCCGTCGCGTGACCTTCCGCGAGTCGATCGTCGACGCCCTGGTGGACGTGCGCCTCAACAAGGGCCGCACCACCCTGCAGACGCTCGGGGTCATCCTCGGCGTGGCGTCGCTCGTCGCGGTGCAGGGCCTCACGGACGCTGGACGGCGCCAGGCGCTCAATTTCTTCTCCGAGCTCGGCGGCCTGCGCAAGATCCTGGTCCTCAACAAACCGATCAAGGAGCGCGTGCAGTCGGCCCGCCAGCTCGCCAGCGACGGCCTCACCTGGGGCGACGTCCAGGCGATCAAGCGGGACGTGACCTACGCCACGCAGGTCGACCCGATCAGCACGAACGACCTCATGGTGCGCAGCCCCAGCTATCTCAAGGAGCGGACCATCCACGGCCTCACGCCCGATTACCAGGCGGTCTACAAATACTTCCCGGCCCGCGGCCGGTTCCTGATCGACGACGACATGGCGTCGATGGCGCGCGTCTGCGTCCTGGGGGACACCGCCGCCCGTCTCTACTTCGGGAACGAGGATCCGCTGGGCAAGACACTGTTCATCGGCGACGTGGGGTTCCGGGTGGTCGGCGTCATGCGGCGCAAGGAGTTCTTCTTCAACGAGGGGGACCAGAACGCCCTCGAGTGGATGAACCGCCTGACCATCATCCCGATCACGGCCATGTACGCGCGCTTCACCGGGGACGAGAAGAAGAGGGTCAACTACATCAACGTGATGGTCGACAAGGTGGAGAACAACCGCAAGGCCACCCTCGAGATCAAGAAGGTCCTGTTCCGCAGGCACGGCGGCGTGGAGGACTTCGAGGTCTACAACCGCGAGGAGCGTCTCCGGCAGCAGCAGTCGCAGGGCCAGGTCTTCGACATCACGTTCCTGGTGACGGGCGTGGTCTCGCTCATCGTCGGCGGCATCGTCATCATGAACATCATGCTCGCCTCCCTGCGCGAGCGGATCCGGGAGGTCGGCGTCCGCAAGGCCCTGGGGGCGCGCGGTCTCGACGTCGCGCTGCAGTTCCTGGTGGAGTCGGTCCTGGTCACCTCGATCGGCGGCATCGTCGGACTGCCGCTCGGGATGGTTTTCGCGGGCGCCATCACCGCGCTCATCGGCCAGCCCGCGATCATCACGCCCCGCATGGCGGTCGTCAGCGTCGTCGCTTCGGTCGCGACGGGCCTGTTCTTCGGCCTCTACCCGGCCGTCAAGGCCGCCCGGCTCAACCCCGTCGAGGCGCTGAGGTACGAATAATGATGCGGGGCTGGAACGTCGGCGAGATCGTCCGCACCGCCCTTGGGGAGATGTGGCACCACAAGCTGCGATCGACCCTGACGCTCCTCGGGATCATCCTCGGGACGCTGTCTTTGACCGTGATGACGTCCCTGCTCGACGGCGTGACGGCCGCCGTCTGGGAGGGCTTCGCGGATCTGGGCTTCGATGGCGTCATGTACGTCATGAACAGCCCCCCGAAGAACCTGCGCGAGCAGGCGATCTTCGCCCGATCCCGCGGCCTGCAGCCGGAGGACGCCCGCTTCCTCCTGAGCCGCGCCCGGGCCATCCACGCCGTCGCCCCCGCGCTCGTCAGCGAGGCGCTGGTGCGGGCGGGCGACATCGAGCGGCGCGTCCGCGTGATGGGCGTCACCTCGGCCTACAACGACGTGCGCGGGCGCTCGCTCGAGACCGGACGGTTCTTCAGCGACGCCGAGGAGTCGGGCTTCGCCCCCGTCTGCGTTCTCGGCCACCGGCTGAACCGCCGCCTGTTCGGCAGCGAGGAAGCACTGGGAAAGACGATCATGGTCGACTCTCGACCGATGCGGGTCATCGGCGTGAGCGAAAGGCTCGGCAACGAGTTCGTCAACGACGACGATTTCGTGGAGGAGATGGAGGGGCTCTACCTTCCCCTGGCGACGCTGCGCGCGTATTACGCCGGCACCGAGGCGCCCCTCTCCTTCATGGCCGTCAAGACGAACGATCCCGAGCGGCTCACCGACCTCAAGGCGGAGACGCTGGCCTCGCTCGGCATCGCCCACCGCGGCGCCGGCGACTTCCGGATCGAGAACATCGCCCAGGAGATCCTCAAGGTCCGCAAGGAGATCAAAACCGTCCTGCGCAACTGGCACGTCGTCCTCGGGACCATCGCCGGCATCTCGCTCCTCGTCGGGGGCATCGGCCTCCTGTCGGTCATGCTCATCGCCATCGGCGAACGCCTCTACGAGATCGGGCTCCGCAAGGCCCTCGGCGCCACCGACGCGCAGGTCTTCCTGCAGTTCCTGGTCGAGTCGGCGGTGCTGTCGCTCATGGGGGGCCTGCTCGGTGTCGCGGCAGGCATCGGCATCACCAAGTCGGTGAGCCGGTTCTTCAGCGGCGGGCTGCCGATCCACCTGATGGGGGTCCTGTTCGCGCTCGGCGTGTCGCTCGCCCTCGGCATCCTGTACGGCATCTACCCCGCCCTGAAGGCGGCGCGCATGCAGCCCGTCGAGGCGATCCGCACCGCCACCTGAGCCTGGCGCGCCTGTTGCCGCAGGAGCCGCGCGCGGGTTATAACTCCGCCCCTCATCGGAGCGGGGGGACTGTGCGGGTGCGCTGGCGTCACGTCCTGTGTCCCATCGGTGCGAGGCGCGTCTCCCGAGCCTTGTCGAACTTCCTGCTCGCCGCCGCGGGGATCGCGGCCGCATCCGGAGCGACCCTGGCGCACGGTGCTACGCCCCCTCCCCTCCTCTGGGCCACCGACGCCGAGGGCGGCGCCCCCTACATCTTCAAGGACCCGAAGAACCCGAACCGCGACATCGGTTTCGAGGTCGACATCGTCCGCGAGCTCGAGCGGGAGCTCCAGAGGCCGATCGAGATGCGCCAGTACGCCTACTCGAGCCTGATCCTCGGCGTGCAGCGCGGCGACTGCGATTTCGCCATGAACGGCCTCGAGGTGACGCCCGACCGCAAGGAGAAGGTGCTCTTCAGCCGCCCCTACTACGTCTTCATGGAGCAGCTCGTGGTGCGGCGCGACGAGGGCCGCTTCGGCGATCTGGAGGGCTGCCGCAAGATCGGCTGCCGCGTCGGGACCCTGGAGGACACCGCGGCCGATCGGCTGCTGAAGGCACAGGGCATCGAGGACGTGATGTACGACGGGGTGGTCGAGCCGTACCGCGATCTGGCGCTCGGCCGGGTCGACGCCGTGCTGCTGGACCTGCCGATCGCCGTCTCCTACGCCCGGCCCAACCCGGCCCTGCGGTTCGTCGGCCCGCCCTTCGCGCGCGGGTACTACGCCATCGCGCTGCCCAAGGAGTCCGTCGCCCTCAAGGCGGAGATCGACGCGGCCCTCGATCGCATGCTCGCGGACGGCCGGCTGCGGCGCATCTACGAGGCCTGGGGGATGTGGAACGAGGCGCAGGAGGATCTCGTCCAGTCGAGGGGGGACGACATCCTCGCGGAGTCGCGGCGGGAGTGGACCATCGGGCGCTACGCGCCTCTCCTGTTCCGGAGCGCCGTGATGACGGTTTTCATCGCGGTCCTCAGCTTCGGCCTGGCGATCCTCATCGCCCTCCCGCTGGCCCTCGCCCGCCTCTACGCCCCGGCGCCCCTGCGCTGGCTGGCCGTCGGCTATGTCGAGTTCTTCCGCGGCATCCCCGTTCTCCTGCTGCTGTACGTCCTCTACTACGGCCTGGCCGACCTGTCGGCCGCCTCGGGGCTGGGCGCGAGCCTGCGCCTCCAGCCGCTGCAGGCCGCCATCCTGGGGCTGGGTCTCAACTACGCGGCCTACGAAGCCGAGATCTACCGGGCCGGCATCGGGGCGGTGCCGCACGGGCAGTGGGAGGCGGCCGCCTCGCTCGGCATGACCGGCTTCCTCGCCTTCCGGCGCATCATACTGCCGCAGGCGATCCGCACCATCCTGCCGCCCATGACCTCCGACTTCGTCGCCCTGTTCAAGGACACGAGCATCGTCAGCACCATCGCGGTCGTCGAGCTCAGCAAGCAGTACCAGATCCTCTCCAAGTCGAGCATGAAGTACCTGGAGATCGGCCTGCTGACGGCGGCCCTGTACCTCCTGATGTCGCTTCCACTCGGGTGGGTGTCGCGGCGCCTCGAGGCGATCTGGGGCCGGGGGATCCTGTGAGCGCGGCGGCTCGAGCCGCGGGCGCCGGCCCGGATGGAGCGGGAATCGAGGTCCGGGTCGAGTCCCTGCGGAAGAGCTTCGCCGGGCGCCAGGTCCTGGGCGGCGTCGACGTCGCCATTCCGGCCGGCGCCACGGTGGCCCTCATCGGGCCGAGCGGCGGCGGCAAGTCGACGCTCCTGCGCTGCCTCAACGGCCTGACCGCGTTCGACTCGGGACTCGTGCGCGTCGGCCCGGGCGTGCTTATGCCAGGGCCCATGACGGGAGAGAACGCCTCCTCGGCGCGGGACATCAGAAAGCTCCTCGGGATGATCTTCCAGGACTTCCAGCTGTTCCCGCATCTGACCGCCGTGGAGAACATCATGGAAGCGCCGCTCCGGGTGCTGCGCGTTCCGAGGGAGAGCGCCCGCTCGGAGGCGGAGCGCCTGCTCGATCGCGTCGGACTCCTCGACCGCGCCTCCTCCTACCCGCGCCAGCTGTCCGGGGGCCAGAAGCAGCGCGTGGCGATCGCGCGGGCGCTCGCCATGTCCCCCCGCGGCCTGTTGTGCGACGAGATCACGAGCGCCCTCGACCCCGAGCTGAAGGGGGAGGTCCTGTCGGTCCTCGAGGGGCTCAAGCGGGAGGGCATCACGCTCATCATGGTGACGCACGAGATCGGCTTCGCGCGGCGCGCGGCGGACAGGGTGCTGGTGCTGGAGAGCGGCGCCATCATCGAGGACGGCCCGCCGGCGGAGGTCCTCGACCACCCGCGGACGGCCCGGACGCGGCAGTTCCTCAGCCGCATTCTGATATGAGCGCGGCCAGGCTCCGCGGGCTCCCCGAGATCGGCGGCCTCCTCCTGGACATCGACGGCACGCTCCTCGTCGACGACCGGGCCGTTCCGGGCGCGCCGGAGGCCCTGGAGCGGCTGCTCGCCGCGGGGCTCAGGGCGAGGCTCCTGACGAACACCAGCCGCCGCAGCCGGGGGGCCATCGCCGCCGTGCTCGCGGCCGCGGGTTTCGGATTCCGCGCCGAAGACGTCCTGACGCCCGCGGTTCTTGCGCGCCGGCTCATCCTCGACTCGGGACGCCGCCGTGCGGCGATCCTGGTGCCTCCCGAAGCCCTCGCGGACTTCGCCGGCATCGAGGAGGACCGCCGCCATCCCGACTGGGTGGTCCTGGGGGATCTCGGGCCGGGCTTCACGCACGACGCCCTGAACGCCGCGCTGCGCCTCCTGAGATCCGGCGCCAGGCTCGTCGCCCTGCACCGGAACCGGACCTGGCGCCCGCCTGGCCAGGACGAGGCCCTCGACGTCGGCGCTTACGTCGCGGCCCTGGAGTACGCCGCCGGAACGTCCGCCGTCACGGTCGGCAAGCCCTCATCCGAGTTCTTCCGGCTGGCCCTCGGGGAGATCGGCCTTGAGGC
Organism: Candidatus Cryosericum sp.; assembly: GCA_035649235.1. Taxonomy (GTDB): domain Bacteria; phylum Acidobacteriota; class Polarisedimenticolia; order Gp22-AA2; family Gp22-AA2; genus DASRJX01. The sequence continues at coordinate 26,881 of DASRJX010000133.1, read as the reverse complement.
GGCCGAGGTGCTGGTGGTGGGAGACGATCCGGAGGCCGACGTCGAAGGCGCCCGGATCGCCGGCTGCCGAACGGCGCTGGTCCGCACGGGACGGTTCCAGGGAGGCCCGGGCGATCTCGTCGGGCCCGGTCCCGATCTCATCGTCGACTCGATCGCCGACCTTCAACGGGTCCCGGGCGGCTGAACCGCCGCCGGGGCGCGCCGCACGACGCCGCTCCCCTGGCGCACGACGAGGAACTGATCGGCGGCCTGCCGGCCGACCCGCTCTACCTGTCTGTCCTTCGAGGGCCAGCGGATCTCGATGGAGTCCACCTGCGTCGCGGCTCCGAGCCCGAAGTGCAGGCGCATGTCGTTCTGCGACATGTAGGAGCTGGCGCTGCGCGCCTCCCGCACCTGCCGCCGACCGCCCGCCGTCACCGTCACCAGCGCGCCGAGCGCGTCCCGGTTGCAGCGCACGCCCTCGAGCTTCAGGCTGATCCAGTGTCCGGCGTCCCGGCCCCCGTCGTTGCGCAGGAGCCGGGCGGGCCGGTTGTTGGGGTTGAGGGCGAAGTCGAGATCGCCGTCGTTGTCGTAGTCCGCCACGGCCAGACCACGGCCGACGTCAGGGGACTGGAAAAAGGGCCCGCTCTGCGCCCCCACGTCCCGGTAGCCACCGCTCCCGTCGTTCGCGAACAGGAACGGCTTCTGGGCGTAGGTGATGATGTCGCTGACCTGCTCGATGTCGTCCATCGGGTGGCCGTTGGTCACCACGAGGTCGAGGTCGGCGTCGTTATCGTAGTCGAAGAAGGCCGTGCCCCAGCCGGTGGCCAGCAGGCTGACCTCCCCGAGTCCCCAGGCGTACGACATGATGGCGAAGGGGCCCTTGCCGCCCAGGTTGCGATACAGCTCGTTCGGCTCATTGCTCAGGTTGGTGACGAACAGGTCCTGCCATCCGTCCCCGTCGGCGTCGGCCGCATCGACTCCCATGCCCGACTGCGGCTTGCCGTCCTCGCTGCAACAGGTCCCCGACAGGAGGGTCACGTCGGTGAAGCGGCCGTTGCCTTCGTTGCGGTATAGCATGTTGGGCGTGGCGTCGTTGGCCACGTACAGGTCGTCGTCCCCGTCGGCGTCGTAGTCGATCCAGACCACCCCCAGGCTCTTGCCGTTCGGATCCCAGATGCCGGCTGCCTTCGCGACCTCCTTGAAGCGACCGTTCCCCTCGTTGTGGTAGAGCGCGTCGGGAAGGCCGCCGTAGGCGTCCGGGTGGCAGTAGGACCGGCGGTTCACCTTGATGTCGCCGCAGTACTTCTGGTCGTTCATCGTGAAGTCGACGTAGTTGGCCACGTAGAGGTCGGGACGGCCGTCGAGATCGTAATCGGCCCAGGCGGCGCTGGCGGCGTAGAGGCCGTTCCTGACGCCGGCCGCCGCGGTCACGTCGCTGAACGTGCCGTTGCCGTTGTTGCGGTACAGCACGGACGGGCCGAAGTTCGTGACGTAGAGATCCTCGTCGCCGTCGTTGTCGTAGTCGGCGGCGGTGCAGGCGCTGCCATACCCGTCCACGTCGGCGACCCCCGCCTTCGAGGTGACGTCCTCGAACGAGCCGTTCCCACGGTTGCGGAACAGCCGCGACGCGGAGTCTCCGGGCGGCCGGACGGTTCCCGGCAGCGGCCCTCCCTGCACCATGTAGAGATCCTGCCAGCCGTCTCCGTCGTGGTCGAACCAGCACAGCCCGGCTGCCGTGGTCTCGATGTAGAGCTTTCGTCCCTGGCCCCCGTGCCGGTGCACGAAGTCGATGCCGGACACCGCCGAGACCTCCGCGAACCGCGGACCGCTCGTGGCGGTTGGCCCGGCGGCCAGCCCGAGGCCCCAGGCCCAGACGGCGAGGAGGGCCGCCGCGGACAGGGCCAGGGGCCGCGCCGCGCTGCGCGTTCCGAGGGCGCGCATCAGTAGCCCGATTTCCCCTCCGGGATGGTCTCGAGGGCGGCGAAGGTGGCGAGCTCGCGATCCGCTCCCGCCTGATCGCCCAGATCCCGGTAGAGGTTGGAGAGCAGGTAATGCGGCTCGCTCAGACGGGGGTCGATCGCGATGGCACGCCGCAGCGACTCCAGGGCCTCCTGCTTCTGGCCGAGCTTGAGCTGCACGCGGCCGATGTCGTTGTGGAGGGGCGCGTAGTCAGGATTCTCCGCCAGGAGCTTGCGGTACTCGACGAGGGCCTGGTCGTACTTCTCCGCCATCAGGAACTCGACCGCCTTCACGCTCTGCGCCTTGACCTGCGCCGAGCGTTCCGCGTCCGCCTTGGTCCGGCCGCTCAGATCCGCGTAAATCCTCTGGTGCTCCTCCGCGAGCGGCATGCGGCCGGCGCGCGCCGCCGCGTTGGCCAGGTTGAAGTGGGCGCCCACGTGCTTCGGGTCGAGGCGCACCGCCTCCTCCAGCTCGGCGACGGAGTCGCCGTAGCGCTCCCGGGCCAGGTACACCAGGCCGAGCGTGTAGTGCGCTTCGACATGATCCGGCCGCAGGACGATCGCCCGCTTCAAATGCGACAGCGCCGTGTCGAAATCGCGCTCACGATAGGCGATAAAACCCAGGTTGTAATGGGCCATCAGGTTGTCGGGATCCGACCGCAGCGCCGCGCGGAGCGCCTCGGCGGCGAGGCCGTATTCCGCCTGGCGGAGCAGGGCCCTGGCCAGGACGAGCCGGGCCGCGGTGTTCTCGGGATGACGCCGGAGGTGGTCGGTGAGGAGATCCGAGGCCTTCTTCACCTGCCGGTTCTTGAGGTAGCACGTTCCCAGGGCGGCCACGGCCCGCGCGTGATCGGGCTCGATCTGGAGCGCGTGCTCGTAGGCGACCTGGGCCTCGTCGTAGTCCTCGTCGCGGAAGGCGCTGTCGCCGTGTGCGAGGGCCGTGGCCAGCGACGCTTCCGCCTCGCCGCCGCCGGGCGCCTGCGTGGAGCCGCCGGGACAGCCCAGGAGGACGACCGGCAGGAGGGCGGACGCCAGGACCGGGACTCGTGGATGGCGAGCCTTCTGCATCGGGGCGGAGATGGTAACAGACGCTGGAGGGCCGGACTACTGCTGATAGATGCGCAGGATCTGGCCCGGGTAGATGGTGCCGGCCTTGTCGATGCCGTTCCAGTTGCGCACCTGGTTCACGGTGACGTCGTAGCGCTGCGCGATCTGGTGCAGCGTATCCCCGCGGCGCACGCGGTGCTCGATCCTCCCCTGGCCCGCGGCCGACGCCCCCGAGGGGCCCGGCCTGCCCGTGCCGACGGTCGGGGCCGCGGGGGCCTCGCCCACCCAGAGGCGGTCTCCCGGACGGATGATGCTCTGCAGGGTCAGCGTGTTCCAGCGCAGCAGATCGTCGAGCGTCGCGCTGAACTTCCGGGCGATCGAGTTGAGCGTGTCACCCTGCTGCACGCGGTACTCGATCCGGCCTCCCGCCACGGTCACAGGCGCCTCCGCCTCGACCGTCGGGCCGTCCCCCTTCTCTCCGTAGTAGGCCACCAGCCGCCGCCCCGGCCGGAGCACCGTGCCCTGGAGGTTGTTCCAGCGCTTGAGATTGGCGACCGTCGTCCGGTACTTTCCCGACAGCGAGTGCAGCGTGTCCCCCTTGCGGACCCGGTGCACGACCCGCTCGCCCGCCTCGTAGGTCGGCCGGTCCTCGGTGGCGACCGCCGCCACCGCCACCGGCGCCCCGGCCACGAGCGGGACGTTGAGCGCGGTGCCGTGCCGGAGCTTGCGGTTCGCGTAGCGCGGATTCGCCTCGATGAGCGCCCGCACCGGCACCTTGTACCGCCGGGCCACGGTGGTGAACGTCTCACCCGGCTTCGTCTCGTGAACCGTCCAGGAGACCCGCTTGTCGTCGGGCAGGCTCTGGAGGTGCGCGAGGATCGCCTCCTTCGAGCCCGACGGCACCCGCACCCGGTAGGAGCTACGGTTCGGCGGCGTCAGCAGACCTCGCAGCTCGGGGTTCAGGAAGCGGATCTCCTCCAGCGTGGCGGCGCAGCCCTCGGCGATCACCTGCAGGTCCGTCGGCTTGTCGATCTCGACCACGTCCCACCGGAGCGGCGCGGCGGTGTCGACATCGAAGCCGTAGTCGGCCGGCGACTTGTCGATCAGGATGGAGGCCAGAATCGCCGGAACGTAGGACTTGGTCTCGGCGCGGATGTAGCGCGTCCGGGCGATCGTCCAGAAGTCCTTGCTGCGGGCGCGGGCCACCGCGCGGTCGATCTTCCCTTCCCCGGCGTTGTAGGCGGCCATCGCCAGGTACCAGTCGCCGTACCGGGCATAGAGATCCCGGAGGTAGGAGGCGGCCGCGCGGGTCGCCTTCTCGAAGTCGCTGCGCTCGTCGATCCAGGGGTCGATCTTCAGGCCGTACTTGCGCCCCGTGAACGACATGAACTGCCACATCCCCTTGGCCCGGGCCCTGGAGTAGGCGCTGGTCTTGAACGCCGATTCCTGGTGCGCCATGTACACCAGATCCTCCGGCAGCCCCTCCTCGCGGAAGATCGACTTGATGAGCGGGAGGTAATGGCCGGAGCGCTTGAGGCCGGCCTCGAACTCGGAGCGGATGCGCGTCTGGAACGCCTCGATGTAGGCCAGGACTTTCGGGTGCAGCGTGATCGGGATGTCGTAGGTGATGTGCCCGACCACCTTCTGGATCCGATCGCGCTCCTTGTCGGCCTCCTCGGGGGACAGATAGGTCGTGATGTCCTTGAGGGAGTCGAGGGGGGAGGCGGTCTCGCCCGCCTCCGCGCCCGGCGCCTGGCTGTAAAGCTCGGCGTCGAGGTCGGCGATGTTGCGCACCATGTCGTCGAAGGCGCCCTTGAGACCGGGGTATTCCGACAGATTGAAGCCGCTGCTCAGGACCACGTCAACAGCCTGGTCGAAGAGCTCCTTCGCCTCGTCGAACCGGCCCGCACGGTACGCCTCCAGGCCGTTCTCATAGGCCTCGTCCATCCGCTCATGCACCTGCGTGACGGCCCCCGGAGGATCGCCGCGGCGCGTGCGGTCGGGAGTCACCTCCCCGGAGACCGCAGGCGGAGCGGGACTGGCGCTCTCCGCGTCAGGATTCGAGGCCGGCGCCGACGGACGGCCGGAATCGGCCTGCGCGCCCTGGGCTGGAGGCTGTCCTTCCGTGGGGTCCAGCGCGGGACCCTGGGACACCGTCGTGGCGCAGGCCACGACGCCCGTCAGCATGACTCCAAGAAGGGGTAGGTATGTGGGTTTCACGCGACCTCTTGCCGAAACAACCGCGGCGTCCGCTCGGGACGCCGCCACGACCGAAATATATCGGCGGCCCCCGTGGTAGTCAAGGGACGATGAGCAAAAACCTTTCTGAATCTTGAAGATAGAAAGCGCCGGATGGATGACGCGGATGATGGCCGGCTGGCGTCTCGGGGCTCGGAGCGTCGGAGGCATGGCCACCTGCGTCATCCGAACGTCCGCCGCGTCAGACACCGAACAGAGACCCACCCCACCAAGGTCGGCCCATGACGGGATTTCACGCTCGCGGTACTCTGGCCAGGCGCTTGCGAGTGATCCGGCCCGACCACCGCGACCTCGCAGGGGGCGCGGGCGCGCGTTGACACCCTTCGGAGGAATCGCCTACCATGCCATCGACAGCACCCGACCCGACCCGTACGAAATCCGAGAAAGGAATGCCTCCGATGCCGCAGGACCCCAAGGAACGAGCGAAGGCGATCGACCTGGCCCTGGCCCAGATCGAGAAGCAGTACGGCAAGGGCTCCATCATGAAGCTCGGAGCCAAGGGCTTCGTGCAGGAGGTCGCCGTCGTCTCGACCACGTCGCTCTCGATCGACGCGGCGCTCGGCATCGGCGGCGTGCCCCGCGGCCGGGTGGTGGAGATCTTCGGGCCCGAGTCCTCGGGCAAGACGACGCTCGCCCTGCACATCGTGGCGGAGGCGCAGCGCCTCGGAGGCCTGGCCGCCTTCGTCGACGCCGAGCACGCCCTCGATCCCGAATACGCCCGGAAGCTGGGCGTGGACATCGACAACCTGCTCGTGTCCCAGCCCGACTCCGGAGAACAGGCGCTCGAGATCACCGAGGTGCTGGTGCGGTCCGGAGCCATCGACGTCCTCATCATCGACTCGGTCGCGGCCCTCGTCCCGAAGGCAGAGCTCGAAGGGGAGATGGGCGACTCGCACGTCGGGCTGCAGGCGCGCCTCATGTCCCAGGCGCTCCGCAAGCTGACGGGCGTCGTGTCGCGCTCGCGCACGACGCTCATCTTCATCAACCAGATCCGCGAGAAGATCGGGGTCATGTACGGCAATCCCGAGACCACGACCGGCGGACGGGCGCTGAAGTTCTACGCCTCGGTGCGGCTCGACATCCGCCGCATTGGGCAGATCAAGGAAGGCGATCAGGACATCGGCAGCCGCACGCGCGTCAAGGTGGTCAAGAACAAGATGGCGCCGCCCTTCAAGACCGCCGAGTTCGACATCCTGTTCGGCACCGGCATCTCGCGCACCGGCGATCTCATCGATCTCGCGATCACGCACCGGCTGATCGACAAGAGCGGCGCCTGGTTCTCGTACGGCGAGACCCGCCTCGGTCAGGGGCGTGAGAACGTCCGGCAGTTCCTGGAGCAGAACGCCGATCTGCGAGACGAGATCAACCAGAAGATCCGCCGGCTGCTCGGACTCGTGAAAGAGAAGAAAGCGGAAGGCTCCGAACCCAGGAGCGACGCCAAGCCCGCTGGCGCCCGTGAGGTGGCTTCTGCCAAGCCGATCCCCACGGGGCCGGCGAGGGACGACAAGGGCCGGGAGGCGCCTCGGACCGGAAGGGGCCCGGCGCCCGGAGCCCGCGCCTGACGCACGCCTTCACCTCCATTCCAGGATCGCGGGTCGACCCCGTCCATCGGTTCCTTGACAGGCCGGAAGCGGGGTTGCTACGATGCGCCCCCTCGGTCCGGCCCACCCGCGTGCCGCGGTAGCTCAGTCGGTAGAGCGAGGGACTGAAAATCCCTGCGTCGGCGGTTCAATTCCGTCCCGCGGCACCATCCCTCGGTCGATCGGTTTCAATTCCCCAGGACGCGCCGCGGTGATCGCGATCCCCCAGGCACCACCCCGCCGACCGGACCTCAGGGTGGGGATCGATCATCGCGTTGAACCTTGAAGATCTCGATGAACCCCAGGTGCTCGGCGAGGGCGAGTCCCTCGACGCGCTCAGGATCCACATGGGCAGAGGTCCGCGAAGCGCCTTCGTGTGGAGCGATGACCCAATCGATCGCCTCCTCGATCAGGAAACGGGAGCGCCAGGCGTCCGGCGTCTCCGGATCATAGAACTTCTCCACCCCGGCACGCCGTGCTGCTGCATCGGGCGTTTCGCCGCCATGCCCGAAATAGACGCAGAGATCCGTGTAGACCGGCAGAAAATTGGAGAAGGCGTAGGGGCCCAGCACGACCGAGCGTGGCGACGCGCGGGACTGCAGCCATCCGTAGGTGTCCACGAACTGCCTGGGGAGCCAGGTGCGGTAGCCCAGCTCCGGCTGGAGGGACGCCCGGATGTCGAAGGCGAAGACGTCGACGGTCGACGCGGACGCGAACGCGATGGCGGCGATCGCCACGGCGCCACGGAGCGCGGGCTGGCGGATTGCGGCGAGCAGCCGGACCAGCCCGATACCCGCCGCGACGCCGAGCGGCACCTGCCAGCCGATCACGAGTCGGCGTGAGAACGGCAGCGGCAGCACGAGAAGCAGCGGCACGATCAGGGACCACGCCACCAGGATGCGGCCGAGCGTGGACCGACGCGCCAGGACGGGCAGGCCCGGAAGGGCGAGCAGGAGCAGGATTCCGAGACCCGTCGCCACGCTCCAGAGCGACGCGATCGGTCGCGCGAGCCTCGTGTGGGCGAGGGACGGGTCCGTGAGGACGCTGGCGATCTGCCATGCGACTGCCGGGGAAGCGGCGGCGGTGAAGGCGATGGCGCTGCGCAGGAGAGCCCCCCGCGACGCCCGGGCCCCGGCCCATGCCGCCAGCCCATAGGCCGCGAGCGCGCCGCCCAGCACGACGGTGCCATAGGTATGTTCGAGCGCCAGGTAGCCGAACGCCGCTCCCCCCCAGGCCGCCGCACCGGCGCGACCGTGCTCGATCGATCGGGACACCGCCGCGACGCAGCAGAGCATCAGCAGGATGCCGAGAGTGAAGTGCGGCGTTGACGTGATGGCGTGGACGACATTCAGGTCGGAAACCGAGAGATCGTAGCTCCAGGAGGCGGGATCTCCAGACCGGCCCATCAGCCAGCCGATGCCGGACCCGATGGTCGCCAGCACGAACGCGGCCCAGTGCTCGGGGCCGGAGCGGGACACGGATCCGGCGACCCGGAAGATCACGACCAGGCAGACGGCTCCCAGCGCCAACCGGGCCGCATGGTAGCCGACCCAGAAAGGGGCGCCCGTGATGCCGGTCAGCGCTCCCAGGATCGTGTACGAGGGCCGGATCGTGAGCGTCGATCCCATCCCCGGCGCGTACTGCGAGCGGTAGGTCCATTCGCCACGAGCTCCGGCGCGCATCCTGGCGAGGTAGGGCGCGAGATCGTCGCTCCTCGAATTCGCGGCCCCCGTGTAGACCCGGTCGGGTGGAGTGGCCCGCCACGCCAGGTAGTACGGGACTGCGGTCGCTCCGACGACGATCACGACGTAGGCCGCCAGCGCGAATCGAGGGCGCGGCATCGCCATCGTCAGCTCGTGATCGACGCGAGGTTCGCCCCGTAGGAGAGTGCCATCGCCGCGAATGAGCCCACCGTCGCGAGGAGCGCGGCCCCGAAGAGCGTCCACAGGGCGGCGTCCAGCGCCCGCGACCGAGGCGGCCCGGGATCGAGGACAAGGCCCAAGAGGGCGCCGGGAACGAAGCCGCCGACATGGGCGGCGCTGTCGATTCCCGGGATGAAGAACATCACGACGCCGTAGACGAGCCAGCGGGTCAGCTGATCGGCGATCGCGCGTCCCGCGGCCCCCGATCGGAATCGCCCGTAGACGATGGCGAATCCCAGGAGGCCGAAGATCGCGCCCGAGGCGCCGATGCTCAGGACTCCCGGCTGGATCAAGGCGCTGGCGGCGAATCCGACCACGCCGGAGATGGTGTAGAGGACGAACAGCCGTCTAGCCCCGAACGCCTCCTCGATGAGAGGCCCGAGCGTCATGAGGGCGTAGGAATTGAACAGGAGGTGCAGCAGCCCTCCGTGCAGGTAGTTCGCGGTCACAAGGCGCCACAGCTCGCCCGCCAGGATGGAGGGGGTCCACTTGGCGCCGAGCAGGAAGAGCATCTGCCCCGGAGGAGACAGCAATCGGAGAGGGTTTCCGGTCGTCTCCGTGCCCCCGAGGAAGAGCGCCAGCAGGCTCAGCCCGACGTTGGCACTGACGAGCAGGACGCTGACGGTCGGCGTTCCGGGGACGAGCAGGCCCACGACGCGCGACATCCCGCCCTTGGGAATGCCGCGCATCGAGGCGCCGCAGGACGGGCACGAGGAGGCTCCCCCTTCGACGAGCGCGCGGCAGGCGCGGCACATGCGGGTCTTCGTGCGGACCGCGCGCTCGACGTTCTCCCACCGCGCCAGACGCACCTCAAGACCCTGGCGCCAGGAGCTTTTGCGCCACTCCCAGCGCGTCCCCCGCGCGCCGAGGAGTTCGAGGAGGCCTATCCAGGCCTCGAGGGCCTCGGTTGCGAGCCGGGCGCCGAACGCCATGCTCCTCGACCGGGGCGCCGCCGGGTCGTCGCCCCTAGAAGGTCCAGCCGACGCCGAACTTCACGTCGGGATCGTTGTCGCCAAACCCGAGCTTGAGCTCCAGCATGAACCCGTTCCCGGATTTCAGCTTGGTCTCCACGCCGCCGATGGCCGCGAAGGACACTTCCGTGTCCGAATCGTCGTCGAAGTCGCTGTCGTCGTCGACGTCGGCATACGACAGGCCCAGGCCGCCGCCGACATAGGGCTTCCAGACCTGCACCTTGCTGAAAACGTAGTGCACTTCGGCGAGCGCCTGGAGCAGCAGCACGTCGTCCCCGAATCCGAGTTCCACCGTTGGCCGGAAGCGAACGTCTCTGGTGAACTCGCCCAGGTCGAAGTGAACGCCTCCGTACGCCTGATCCGGATCGGCGCTCAGGCCGACCCGAACGCCCCAGCCGGTGTACCGGACGCCCTGCGTCCCCTGGGCCAGAACCGGCGCCGCAGACGCCATGACGAGAAGTACGACCAGGACCGGAACGACTCGCAGGAACCGTCGCATGCGAAACCCTCCTCTGTGTGACGGTAACGTCATGCCGCAGGAACTGCGTTCACGTGAAGCGCGAGAGGCTAGCACGCTGCCTTGTGTCGGTCAAGGAAAACGCCGGAACAGACCGGTGACGATCCCCTGGATCCGGAGCTGCGAGTCGTGCGCCTCGATGGGATCGAGAGCCGGGTTCGCCGCCTGCAGGCGGACCCGGCCCCGCTCCCGGCGCATCGTCCTCAGCACCGCCCCGCGGCCCTCGAGGAGCGCGACCACGACCTCGCCGTCCTCCGCCCGGTCGCGGCGCTCGACGACCACGAGGTCGCCCTCCAGGATCTGCTCCTCGCGCATCGACTCGCCTCGAACGCGCAGCACGAACGTGTCGTCGGGGCGTCGGACCAGAAGGCGCGGGACGACCACCGTCGGCTCGTCCGGCAGGGCCTCGATCGGGCCTCCGTCACCGAACGACCCCGCCAGCGGGAGCTCCACCGCGATCGAGCGGCGCGCTGCGGCCTTGACCTCGATCCCGCGCCGGCGGCTCCGGCGCCGTTTCAGGAGGCCACGCTCCTGGAGCAGGGCGATGTGCCGATGGACCGTGGCCACGGAGGAGAGTCCGCAACGCCGGGCGATCTCCTGGAGCGTCGGCGGCCTGCCGGACTCCGCGATGTGCTCCTGGATGGCGTCCAGGACGGCCTTCTGTCGCCGGGTCGGCAGCATCGCGCTCAGGCTCCGATCGGCAGGCGATCCACGAGATCGAGGACCGAGTCCCCCTCGTGAACCACCGTGGCGGCCCGGGCCGTGCGCATGCCGACCGGGTTGAAGGCCACCGAATAACCGGTCTTCTCGAACATCGAGATGTCCCCTTCGCTGTCCCCGACGCTGATGACATCCCGGGGATCGACGCCGAACTGCCGGCAGAACAGGTCCACCGCCTCCCCCTTGTTCCTGTGCTCGACGTTGACCTTGACCTCTCCTGTCAGGCGACCCCGGCTCGTCACCAGCCGGTTCGCGACGGAGAACGCCAGGTCCAGCTCCTTGTGGACCCGATCCGCCAGGATCGTCAGTCCCGACGAGACAACGCCCGCCAGAAGGCCCGAGGCGCGCACCGAGGTGACCGCATCGCGCGCCTGCGGGCGATACGGGATCCGGTCGGCGATGGCCTTCAGGTCCGCGACGCGGCGGCCCTTCCAATGCGCCGCGTCGCGTGCGCAGAACTCGTCGTAGGAGATCGCGCCCGCCCGATAGGCCTCCTGGTGGCGCTCCGCTTCGCCGTCCCAGAGGCCGAGCGCCTCGTGCAGGTGCTGCCAGACGCTGCGAACCGGAGTCAGCGTGCCATCGACATCGAACAGGACCGCTCGGAACCGGCGCGTCACTGCTCCTCGACCTCGACCGGCTGCCGGTCCTTCAACGAGCCGGCCCGGAACGCCTCGGCGAGGGCCGTCACCACCTTGCGGTCGTAGGCACGGTCCGACAGCTCGAGCAGCCTCCCGATCGCCTTGTCGAAGGGCATCGCCTTCTGATACGGGCGGTTCGTCGTCATGGCGTCGAAGGCGTCGGCCACGGCCACGATGCGCGCGGCGATCGGGATCTGCTCCCCCTTCATCCCGAGCGGATAGCCGCTGCCATCCCAGCGCTCGTGGTGGAAGCGGATGCCGGGGATGATGTCCTTCATCGCCTTGATCTTGGACAGCATCTGGGCGCCCTTCTCCGGATGCTGCTTCATGACGGCGTACTCCTGATCCGTCAGCATCGCCGGCTTGCGGAGGATCTTGTCCTCGATGCCGATCTTGCCGATGTCGTGGAACAGGGAGGAGATGTGAACCTCCCGCATCTCCTTCCTGCCGAGGCCAATCTGCTTCCCCAGCAGGACCGCGTACCCGTTGACACGCTCCGAATGGCCGCGGGTGTAAGGGTCCTTCTCGTCGATCGCTTCCGCCAGCGCCCGGATCGTCCCCATGAACAACTCGTTGTTGATCTGGGCCGCAACCTTGAGACGCTGGATGTATTCCTGCATCTGCTGCGCCATGCCGTTGAAGGTCGCCGCCAGCGCCCCCAGCTCGTTCCGGCTGCGCACCTGCACGCGGTGCTCGAGCTGTCCTTTGGCGAAGGCTTCGGTCCCGGAGGCCAGGGCGTGGATCGGCCGCGTCACGGTCGCCGCCAGGAGGTACGCCAGCACCAGGGCCAGGCCGACGGCCAGGCCGGCCCAGATCAGCGCGGCGCGCACCATCTGGTTCACGGCGGCGTAGGCCTGCCCCTTCTGGAGCTGGACGAAAATCCCCCAGCCCATGGACGTGCTGTCGACCGAGGCCAGGTACTCCACCGGCTGTCCGTCCCGCACCATGGTGAACTCTGTGGTCAGGGCCGAGCGGCCGGCCGAGCGGCCGAACTCCTGCACCACGCCGAACGACCGATAGTCGCCGCGATCCAGGATGCCGGATTCGTCCTGGGCGGCGAACAGGCGCGCCTCGCGATCGACGGCATAGATGGTGTAACCACCCCTCTCGGCCCCGATCGCGGGCGCCCAGAGCGCCTCGACGTCGACCAGGCCGCACAGGACCCCGCCGCTCGCTCCGCCGCGCACCGGCACCGTGATGGCCAGGAGCGCCCTGCGCGCGCGACCTTCGCCCAGAACCACGGGCTCGCTCACCGTGGAGGCTCCCTGCGCCGACGCCTGGATGCCACGGGCGATCGCCTCCTCGGCCTCCTTCGGGACGACCAGCCCGGGGTGGCGGGCCTCCACCGGCGGACCCGAGGGCCGGGTGTACCGGACCATCACGAATCCGCCGCCGAGGTAACGATCGAGGAGGTGCTGCCAGACGGGCGGCGCCGGGCCCATCTCGGCCGCCTTCGGCATCACCGCCATGCCCTCCGCCAGCCGGGACATCTCCTGCTTCCGGCCGTCGAGCGCACCGTCGATCTGGCGCGCGATTGCGGACGCCAGCTGCAGCTGCACCTCCTGCTGCGAGGTCACGAGCGATTCCCGGCTGATGGTGATGAGCTTCTGGGCCACCATGGCCAAAGGCAGGAGCCCGACCGCGAGCATCACGAGGAGAAACGTGTAAACGATTCTCCCCCTGGGCCTCATGGGGGTCCTTTCCTCGCTCCGCGGTGTGGCGTCGGCTGTCATGGCGTCCGGACCAAGGCGCCCTTCCTGGAGGCGGGCACCTCCGGCTCGGTGGGGGGCGAATTATAGGTGCGGGCGGCGCGCGGCGTCAACGCGAGCGCTGGACCGAAGCGCCGGCCTCGAATCGCTCACTGATCGCGGGGCACCGCCATCATTCGCTCGAGGGCCCTGCGGGCGCCTTCAGCGTCGTCCGCGTCGACCTCGATCGGAAACACGTCCTCGGTCAGTGAGCGGCGGATGGCCGGGAGGTCGATCATCTTCATGTAGGGACAGTGCAGGCGGCAGCCGATGCAGCCGTCGGCGGGGATGAATTCCCGGTCCGGCCAGCGCTTCTGAAGCTGGTGGATGAGCGCCCACTCGGTGGCGATGAGAAATGTCTTAGCCTCCGGATGCCGCTCGACCGCCGCGATCATCCCCGAGGTCGAGCAAACCTCGTCGGCGAGGGCCAAAACGTCCTCCCGGCACTCGGGGTGGGCGATGACCACGGCTTCCGGGCGCTCGCCGCGCGCCTTCTCGACGTTGACGCCGCGCAGGACATCGTGGGTCGGGCAGGCACCGTCGTAGATGGCCATCTCTTTCTCGGGCACCTGCGCGGCAACCCAGCGCCCGAGATTGCGGTCGGGGGTGAAGAGGATCTTGCGGTCGGGGAGGCTCCGGACCACCGACACGGCGTTCGCCGACGTGCAGCAGATGTCCGAGAGAGCCTTCACCTCCGCGCTGCTGTTGATGTAGGTCACGACGGCGTGATCGGGGTAGCGGCGCTTCCACTCCAGCAGCGACTCCGGCGTGATCGAGTCCGAGAGGGCGCATCCGGCGGCGAGGCTCGGGAGCAACACGCGCTTCGTCGGGTTGAGGATGCGGGCCGACTCCGCCATGAAGTGCACGCCGCAGAAGATGATCGTGCGCGCCCCGGTCGATCGCGCCTGCAGGGCGAGTCCGAGCGAATCGCCGACGAAATCCGCCGCCTCCTGGACCTCCGGCAGCTGATAGTTGTGCGCCAGGATCACCGCCTCCCTGCGGCGCGCCAGCTCGCGCACTTCCCCGATCTCCTCGAGCGTGCGGCGGGGATCGGCGGGGCGCCACATCGACGGCGGCATGCCCACACCGAGGGCGGACTCAGTCATCCTGCCTCCTCATGACGCGGGCGCCCCGATCCGGCCGGACGGCTGCCGTTCCCGCGGGGAAGACCCTCCAGAACTCCTTGCGGACCAGGCTGGTGATCGTGCCGCTCTTCGAGAAGCCGTGGTAGCGGGCGATCGACTCCAGCATCGCCAGATCCTGGCGGGTCGCCGTGAAGCTGCGCACGATCTTCCGCCCCTCCCCTGCGGCCTCCCTGCTCCGGCCCCGTCCCGCGACTTCGTTGGACATATATATATCCTATATAAGTACGCTATAGGATCCTACGCCCCTCGGCGACGCAAGTCAACCTTGGCTCCTCGCGGATTAGGCCGCGTCGGCCCGATCGGGCGCTTCGGGGGCCGCTGCTTCGGGCTCACCGGCCTGAGGGGACGCCGATCCGGCCCTTTCCTCCGGGGGAGGGGCCGCGTCCAGGCCGGCCACGGCGGCGGACTGGAGAACGCGGGCGAAGGCATCGACGGTGGTGGGGCAGAACTGCCGGCCGCGCATCTTGATCATCTCCTGCATCGCGAAGGTCAGCGGCAGGCCGATGCGATACGGCCGCGTGGAGGTCATGGCGTCGAAGGCATCGGCCAGGGAGACGATGCGCGCCGAGAGGGGGATCGCCTCCCCCTTCAGGCCGTCCGGGTAGCCGCTGCCGTCGAACATCTCGTGATGGTGCCGGATGCCGGCCACGTGACGCTCGAACGTCTTCACGGGGCTGAGGATCTGCGCGCCGACGACGGGATGCGATTTCACCATCTCGCGCTCCTCGGCGGTGAGGTTCGAAGGCTTGTTGAGGATGGAGTCCAGCATGCCGATCTTGCCGATGTCGTGCAGCAGGGCCACCTGGCTCACGACCTCGATCTCGTCGCGCGGCAGCCCCATCGAACGCGCGATCAGAGTCGCGAAGCGCGACACGCGCTGGGAATGGCCGGAGGTGTACCGGTCCTTGGCCTCGAGCGCCACGGCGAGCGACTGCACGGTCTGCATGTACGAGCGCTCGAGCTCGTGTCGCGCCTCCTCCAGGTCCCGGAGGGCGGTGGTCAGCTCCACGTTCCTGGACTGCAGATCGGAGAGGAGGCGCTCGTTCAGGCGCTTCATCTCCCGCTGCCGCAGCATGGTGGTGATGGTGAAGGTGATGTCCTCCTCCCCCCAGGGGAGAGGGATGTACCGATCGACGCCAGCGTTGTTGAAGGCGTAGATCGCCTCCTCGAGCGCCGGGTGGTCCGACAGGAGGATCTTTCCGACCAGGGGGAACTGCGCGTTGATGATCTCGAGGAGGCGGTTGCCCGGGATCCCCGGCAGGCCCTGGGACACGATCACCAGACCGATGGCGCGGCCCTGATCGCGGAGGGCGTACAGGCTTCCGAGTGCCTCCTCGGCCGATCCCGCGGTCAGGACCTCGATCTCCTGCGGGCAGGAGATCTCGATGCGCTCCTTGTGGAACCGCCGCGTGACGGAGCTGTTGTCGATAATCAGAACGACCGTCCGGCTCATTGAGGCCCAATATAGAAGGCCGGCCGGCTCCACGCCACGCCCGTCGATGCGTTGACGCTCCTCCACCGCTGCGATAGACTCCTCCCCTCATGTTCGGCCTCTACGGCCTGCTCCTGCGCCTCGCATGGGCCGTCGTTCTCCCTTACCAGATCGTGATGGCCCGTCTCCAAGGAGAACAGGCTCCGCCGTTCTTGGAGCGCCTGGCGCGCCATCCGGCGCTCGGTGAATCCCGGGCCGGCGGCTTCTGGGTGCACGCGGTCTCGGTTGGGGAGGTCCGGCTGGCGCTCACGGTCATCGCCGGGCTGCGGCGACGGATGCCCGGGCTCCCCATCCACCTCACGACCTGCACGCGCACCGGCCGGGCGCTCGCCACCGAGGCGATAAGGTCGGACGATCCCGGGCGCCCGGACTCCGTCTCGGACCTCCCGCTCGACCTCCCCGGTCCCGTCGGCCGCCTTCTCGACCATCTCCGGCCCCAGGCTCTGGTGATCATCGAGACCGAGCTGTGGCCGAACCTGATCCGGATCAGCGGAGACAGGCGGGTGCCCGTGTTCGTAGTGAACGGCCGTATCTCGGAGCGCTCCTTCCCGCGCTATCGCTGGCTGCGGCCGCTCCTGGTCCGGTCCCTTCCCCGGGCCGCGCTGTTCGTCATGCAGTCGGCCGACGATGCTGCCCGCCTCGCGACGCTCGGAGCGCCTGCCCACCAGATCGTGATCGGGGGCAACCTCAAGTTCGACCTGCCGGCGCCCCGGGTCGACGCGAACGAGGTCCGACGGCGAATCGGCGCGTCGCCGGAGGAGGCGGTCCTGGTCGCCGGCAGCACCGCCCGGGGAGAGGAGGACGCCGTCCTGGGAGCCTTCGCGGCGCTCCGGCGGGTGCGTCCGATCTCCCGGCTGGTGCTGGCCCCGCGCCATCCCGAGGATCTCGAGGCGGCGCGGGAAGCGTCGCGCCGCGCGGGCCTGCGCCTGCTGCGCTGGAGTGAAATCGCCGCGGGCACCACGTCGGCACCCCAGCCCTACGACGTCCTGCTCGTCGACGTGGTCGGCGTCCTGCCGGAAGTGTACGCGGCGGCCACCCTGGCGTTCGTTGGAGGGAGCCTCGTGCCGAGGGGCGGACAGAACCTGCTGGAGCCGGCCGCCCAGGGGAAGCCCGTGCTCTTCGGCCCGCATGTCGAGAACTTCCGCGCCGCGGCTCGCGATCTCGGCGCGCAGGGGGGCGGCTTCATGGTGCGGGACCCCTCCGACCTGGCGGCGCTCGTCCTCCGCTTGGCCGGGGACAAGGCGGCGCTCGACGCCGCCGGTGCGAGCGCCCGACGCGTGGTCGAGGCCAACCGTGGCGCCCTGACGCGCACCCTCGATTATTTGGAAGCGGCCCTCCGTGTCCCGCCGTCGTTGTGCGCCTCGACGGGGCACGCGGCGGCCAGGACGTGAACGCCGGCGACATCTCCCCGGGGCCCTGGCTGCGGGCGCTTCTCTTCCTCCCTGGAACGGCCTATGCCGCCTTGGTGCGGCTGAGAAACGCGCTCTATGACGCCGGGCTCCTGCCCGTGCGCCGTCTTCCGGGACCGGTGATCGCCTTCGGGAACCTGACGGTCGGAGGCACCGGCAAGACGCCCCTCACCTCGTACGCGGCGGCCTCGCTCGCCGACTCCGGGTACCGTGTCGGGGTGATCGGCCGCGGCTACCGGCGCCGCGGCGGCCGGGCTCCCCTGCTCGTGTCCGACGGTCGGTCCCTCCTCGTGGACGCCCCCCGCTCCGGGGACGAGGCGTACCTCGTGGCCCGCGACAACCCCTCGGTCGCCGTGGCAGTCGGCGCCGATCGCGTGGGGGCCGCCAGCCTCCTGATGAAGGCCGGGACGGCGGAAGTCTTCCTCCTCGACGACGCCTTCCAGCATCGCGGCGTGTGGCGCGATCTGAACCTGCTCGTCGTCGACGGAAGGGACCCCTGGGGGAATGGTAGAATGCTGCCGTTCGGCCCGCTGCGGGAGCCGGTGTCAGCCGTGACGCGGGCCGACGCCATCGTGGTCACCCGGGGGGATGGCTCCTGTCCGAACGCCCTGGGGAGCATCCTGGAACAGCGCAATCCGGGGGCCCCTGTGTTCCACGCCCGCCTCGCCGCCCGCCGGTTCGTGCGTGCCGACGGCGAGCCGGTCGATCTCGCGGCCCTCAAAGGCCTCGCGGCATATGCATTCTCGGGCATCGCACGCCCCGAACGGTTCGAAGAGGAACTCGACGGCCTGGGTGTGCGCCGTGCTGGCACGCGCCGGTTTCCGGACCATCATCCCTACCGCCCGCGCGACCTCGAGGCTCTCGGCGCCGAGGCGCGGCGCTGCGGCGCCGAGGTTCTGGTGACGACGGAGAAGGACCTGGTCCGCATCGCCGCCCCACCCGATGGCGGACCGGCCCTGTTCGCCCTGGTCCTGGGGATCAGCTTCGCTCCCGGATCAGACCTCACCGGCTTCCTCCTCGATCGCCTGCGCGATCGCGCGCCGCAGGCCCGATCCGGGAGCCGCCCATGAGGCCACGCGTGTCGTTCGCGCAGAGGGCGGGATACCTGGCCGGACGCGCCCTCCTCGAAGCTCTCGCCCTGCTCCCGACGCGATCCGCCCGCTCGTTGGGACGCCGGCTCGGCCTGCTGTTCTTCCGGCTCTCGGCCCGGCATCGCCGGGTCGCCCTGCAGAACATCGCCGCGGCTTTTGGCGACAGGCTCGACGCGGAGAGCCGGAGGACGCTGGCGCGGGCCTCGTTCGGCCATCTCGGCATGATCGCCTCCGACGCTCCGCTCTTCGCGCGTCACCTGAAGGTGCCCCTCGCCCACGTGGCGTGCGTCGAAGGTGAAGAGCACCTGCGCGCCGCAGCCGCCCTTGGACGCGGCGTGCTCGTCTTCTCCGGCCACTACGGCCATTGGGAGCTGGTGGCGCTGCTCCAGCCGCTCCTCGGTGTGCCGATGACCATGGTGGTGAGCCCCATGAGGAACCCCTGGTACGATCGCTACTTCGCGCGCCTGCGGGGCCTATCTGGGAACACGATCCTCTCGAAGCGGAACGCGGCCCCCGCCATCCTCAGGGCCCTCCGGGGGAAACGGGCGGTCGCCATCCTGATCGACCAGAACGTGCGCGGCGACGGAGGGATCTTCATCGACTTCTTCGGCCGCAAGGCTTCGACCACGCCCGCCCTGGCGACCCTGGCCCTGCGCAGCGGGGCGCCGATGGTGCCCGTCTTCTCGCGCTTCCTGCCCGACGGACGGCTCGGCATCAGCTACCGCCCCGCGATCCTGCCGGCCCCGACGGGCGCTCTCGAGGAGGACATTCGCGCCCTGACGCAGGCCTGCACGTCCCTCCTCGAGGAGGAGATCCGCCGCCACCCGGACTGCTGGCTGTGGATGCACGATCGCTGGCGCACGCAGCCGCGCGGTCGGGCCGCCGGAGAGGCTGATCAGGTCGTGGGCGCCGGCCAGCAGGCCGGCCACATCGCCGGGGGTCGGGAGGCCCGCGCTTGAGCCGGCGGGCGATCTTCATGGACCGCGACGGGACCATCTGCGAGGAAGTCGGCTACGTGAACCACCTGTCGCGCAGCCGGCTCCTGCCCAACAGTGCAGAGGCGATCCGCCTCGTCAATGGCGCCGGATACCTCGCGATCGTGGTCACCAATCAGTCGGGCGTGGCGCGAGGGCTCTTCGACGAGGACCTCGTGAACGCGGTGCACCGGCAGCTCGCTGGCCGGGTGGAGGCGTCGGGGGGCCTGCTGGACGCGATCTACTATTGCCCCCACCACCCGCGCGAGGGCTCCCCTCCCTACCGGCAGGACTGCGGCTGCCGCAAGCCGAAGCCCGGCATGCTCCTCCGCGCCGCCGAGGAGCACGACATCGATCTGGCGCGGTCCTACATGGTCGGCGACAGCCTGGTCGATCTCGCGGCGGGCGGCGCCGCGGGGGCCGGGGTGGTTCACGTCCTGACGGGCTACGGACGGGGACTCGTCGATCACCAGAAGGACCGCTTCACGGTGCCACCGCTTTTCACCGCGGTCGACCTCCTCGCGGGCGTCCGCTGGATCCTGGAACACGAGGGGCGCGCCGCGGCGGGAGAATCGGCATGACGGGCCCGGGCCTGCGCGATCGGCTGCTCCGGGCGATCGACCGGATGGAGGGCGTGCCGGTCCTGGTCGTGGCCGACCTGGTGCTCGACATCTTCGAGTACGGGGCCATCGGGCGCATCTCGCGCGAGGCGCCGGTCCTGATTCTCGACCACGTCCGCACCGATCGTCTCCCCGGCGGGGGCGCGAACGCCGTTCACAACCTCGCGACCCTGGGAGGGCGGCCGATCGTGGTCGGACGCGTCGGCGCGGACGAGGCTGGCGAGCAGCTCGTGGATCTCCTGCGGGCCTCGGGCGCCGAGGTCGAGGCGATCTGGCGCGATCCCGACTACGCGACGCCCGTCAAGCGGCGCATCCTGGCCGGCAGCGCGCACAGCGTCAAGCAGCAGATCGTGCGCATCGACCGCGGCGGGGGCCTCCCCGCCGGCGAGGCGGCGCCCCTCCTGGGTCACGTCCGGGAGCTCGCCTCGCTCGGCGCGGGAACGCTCGTCTCCGACTACTCGTTCGGGCTCGTCCACGCCGGCAACGCCTCCCGGCTCCAGGAGGCCTGCGCCGCGGCGCAGCGGCCGTTGTTCGTCGATTCGCGCTCCCAGCTGCGCCTGTTCCGCGGTCTGGCGGCCGCCACGCCCAACCTGCAGGAGGCCGAGGCGGTCGCGGGGGAGAGCGTCGGCGAGAATCCGGAGCGTCTGAGGCGGGCGGCCCTCCTGCTCCGCGAGCGGCTCGATGCGGATACCGTCGCGGTGACGGTCGGAAGCCGCGGCATGCAGGTGGCGACGCGCCGCGGTGAGACGGCTGCCATTCCGGTCTACGGCACCGACGAGGTCGCCGACGTCACCGGGGCCGGGGACACCGTGATCGCCACCCTCACACTGGCGGTGCTCTCCGGGAGCGGCCCTCTCGAGGCGGCCCTTTTGGCCAACTATGCCGGAGGCCTGGTGGTCATGAAGCGGGGCACCGCGACCGTCCTCCCCGACGAACTGCGGGACGCGGTTCGAGCCGACCCGGACCCCGACGGACGATTGCGCCTCGAGTGAGCACGGGCCGCGGCGCGCCCATCCTGAGCCTCTCCCGCGCGGCGGGCCGCGTGGAGGCCCTCCGGCGGCGGGCCGGGAGGCGGCCGCGCGTCGTTCTCGCCAACGGGCTCTTCGACCTGATGCACGTCGGCCACCTGAGGTATCTGGGGGCGTCGCGGCGGCTCGGAGACGTTCTGGTCGTGGCTCTCAACGACGACCGGTCGGCCCGACGACTCCGGGGCGCGGGCCGCCCTCTCGTCCCGGCGCGCGATCGCGCGCGCCTCGTGGCGGCCGTGCGGGGGGTCGACCTCGTGGTCCTGTTCGGGGGCAGGACGGTCGCCACCGTCCTGCGACGGCTGCGGCCGGACGTGCACTGCAAGGGCACCGACTATACGCCCGGCACGGTTCCGGAGAGGAAGGTGGTGAAGTCCTACGGGGGGCGCGTACGGATTGCCGGGGATCCCAAGCGCCACGCCAGCACCGCGCTGATCCGCCGGATCGGGGGTGCGCGGCGCCGGGGGCGTCGCTAGCCCTCGCTAGTCCTTCGTTTCCTTGCCGGGTTTGTCTTCTTCTGGCTCCTGGCCCCCGGCGGAGGCTTCCGGAGACGCCGCCTCGGCGCGCTCCTTGGCGGCTTTGTCGCGGCGCTCCTTTTTCGCAGTGCGGTCGTCCTTCTGCTTCCTGAACATCCCTTCGCTGCCGACCAGCTCGATGAGCGCCATCTCGGCCCCATCCCCCTGGCGCGGACCGAGTCGCAGGGTGCGCGTGTAGCCGCCCGGGCGCGCGGCGAACCGCGGCCCGAGGGTGGAGAACAGCTTCTTGACGACCTCCTTGTCGTCCACCTGCCGCAGGACCAGCCGCCGCGCGTGGAGGTCGTCCCGGCGGGCCAGAGTGATCAGCTTCTCGGCGAACGGGCGCAGTTCCTTGGCCTTCGGCAGGGTGGTCCGGATGCGCTCGTGCCGGAACAGCGATGTCGTCAGGTTGCGGAGCAGTGCCCTCCTGTGGCTGGACGTGCGGCCCAGCTTCCGAAGGCCAACGTTGTGCCGCATGGCTCGCTACTCCTCTTTCGCGCCGAGAATGTGGTCGACCTTCATCCCGAGCGACAGATCCATCTCCGCCAGAAGCTCCTTGATCTCGTTGAGCGACTTGCGGCCGAAGTTCTTGGTCTTGAGCATCTCCGCCTCGCTGCGCTGCACGAGGTCGGCGATGGTCTTGATGTCGGCATTCTTGAGGCAGTTATAGGAGCGCACCGACAGCTCGAGCTCCTCGATGGAGCGCGTCAGGTTCTCGCGCGTCCGCTCGCGGTCCCGGTCGACCTTCTCGACGTCCATCTCCGGCGTCTCTTCGAAGTTGATGAAGATGGACAGGTGATCCTTGAGAAGCTTGCTCGCGAGCCCCACGGCGTTCTGCGGCGTGACCGCGCCGTTGGTCCACACCTCCAGCGTCAGCCGGTCGTAGTCCGTCGTCTGGCCCAGGCGGGCGTCCTCGACGGTGTAGGTCACCTTCTTGACGGGCGAGTGCACCGAGTCGATCGGAATGAAGCCGATGGTCAGGTCGTGATCGAAGTTGCGGTCGGCCGACACGTAGCCGCGGCCCGGCTTGACGCGCATCTCGATGCTGAGCTTGGCCTCCTCGGAGAGCGTCGCGACATGGATCTCCGGGTCGAGGATCTCCACGTTCGGGTTGCTCTCGATGTGGCCGGCCTTCAGCTCCATCGCCCCCTCCGCTCGCAGGTAGATGGTCTCGGGGTGCGCCACGTTGAGCCGGATCGGGATCTGCTTGAGGTTCAGGATGAGGTCGATGGTGTCCTCGACCACACCGGGGATGGACGAGAACTCGTGCAGCACGCCCTCGATCTTGACCGCGGTGATCGCCGCACCCTCGACGGAGGACAGCAGCACCCGGCGCAGGGCGTTCCCAACCGTGGTCCCAAAACCGCGCTCGAACGGCTGAGCCAGGAACTTGCCGTAGATCGGCGTGAGCGTCTCGGAATCGCACTCGAGGCGCTTGGGCCT
Organism: Candidatus Cryosericum sp.; assembly: GCA_035649235.1. GTDB lineage: Bacteria > Acidobacteriota > Polarisedimenticolia > Gp22-AA2 > Gp22-AA2 > DASRJX01. The sequence goes on along the minus strand of DASRJX010000133.1, from coordinate 3,825 downwards.
CTGAAATCCTTTCCAAAGCATCGAACGGTCCTCCTCGGGAACTCCCCGCAGGCCGGGGGGCGATTACTTGCTGTAGAGCTCGACGATGAGCTGCTCCTGGATCGGCAGCGTGATCTCCTCGCGGCGCGGCAGGCTGCTGACAGTGCCTTTCATGGCATCGGGATCGGCGGAGAGCCAGGGCGCGGTGCCGCGGCCGCGCGCCAGCTGCATCGCGGCCTGGACTTGCACGTTCTTGGCCGCCTTCTCCTTCAGGCCGATCATCTGGCCGGGCTTCACCTGGAAGGACGGGATGTCGACCTTGCGGCCGTCGACCCGCACGTGGCCGTGGGCGACGAGCTGCCGGGCCTGGGGGCGCGAGGCGGCGAAGCCCAGGCGGTAGACGACGTTATCGAGGCGCCGCTCCAGGCTCTGCAGGAGCATCTCGCCAGTGACGCCCTTCCGTCGCGCCGCCTCCTGGAAGGTCAGTCGGAACTGGTTCTCGAGGACCCCGTAGACCCTCTTGACCTTCTGCTTCTCGCGCAGCTGCACGCCGTATCCCTGCATCTTCACGCGGCGCTTGCCGTGCTGTCCGGGGGGGAAGTTGCGCTTCTCGACCGCGCACTTCTCGGTGAAGCACCGGGTACCCTTCAGGAACAGCTTCATCCCTTCGCGCCGGCACAGCCGGCAGACGGTCTTGCGAATCCTGGCCACGTCGTCTCCTCGCTCTCAGACGCGCCGGCGCTTGGGCGCCCGGCAGCCGTTGTGCGGTATCGGCGTCACGTCTTTGATGGTCTTGACCTCGAGCCCGATCGATTGGAGCGCCCGGACCGAGGACTCACGTCCGGCACCGGGGCCCTTGATGCGCACTTCCAGCTGCCTGACGCCGTGCTCGCGAGCGGCGTTGCCCGCCGCCTGCGCCGCGAGCTGCGCGGCGAACGGCGTCCCCTTCCGCGATCCCTTGAAACCCACGCACCCCGCCGAGGACCAGGACAGCACGTTTCCAGACTGGTCGCAGATGGTGATGACGGTGTTGTTGAAGCTCGCGTGGACGTGGGCCACGGCGAACGGCACGACCTTCTTCTCCTTCTTCTTGCCGGCCTTCTTCGGCGCTGCAGACTCCTCCCCCGCCGCCGGGGCCGCGTCCTTCGGCTCTTTCGCGCTCTTGGGCGGCTTCGGCGCCTTCGCGGGTGCGGCGTCTCCGCCCGCTTCGTCGTCCTTCGTCGTGGGATCAGCCATCAGCTTCGCGCTCCTCGTTTAGCCCTTCTTACCGACCGGGGCCTTCTTCTTTCCCGCAACCGTCTTGCGCGGCCCTTTGCGGGTCCTGGCGTTCGTGTGCGTCCTCTGGCCCCGCACCGGGAGGTTCCTGCGGTGCCGGTTGCCACGGTAGGAGCCGATGTCGATGAGCCGCTTGATGTCCATCTGCACGTTCTTGCGCAGATCCCCTTCGACCTGACCTTCCTCCTGGATGACGTCCCGGATGCGCCGCACCTCGTCCTCGGAGAGGTCCTTGACCTTGATGTTCTTGTCCACCCTCGCCTTGCCGAGGATGCGGTTGCTGCGGGACTTGCCGATGCCGAAGATGTATGTCAGCGCAACCTCGACCCTCTTGCCTTGCTGCAGATCCACGCCTGCGATGCGGGCCACCTGACTCCTCCTATCCCTGACGCTGCTTGTGCTTCGGGTTGCCGCAGATGACGCGCACGACGCCGCGCCTCTTGATCACCTTGCACTTGTCACAGATCTTCCTGACCGATGCCCGGACCTTCATGCGCCTCTTGCCTCTCTGTTGCTACTTGAACCTGTAAACGATCCGGCCCCGCGACAGGTCGTAGGGCGACAACTCCACCAGCACGCGGTCGCCCGTCAGGATCCGGATGAAGTTCTTCCGCATCTTCCCCGAGATGTGGGCCAGGACCTCGTGCTTGTTGTCCAGCGCCACGCGAAACATCGCGTTCGGCAGCGGCTCGACGACTGTCGCCTCGACCTGGATCGCCTCTTCCTTCACGACCTAGACAACCTCGGCATCTCCTCCCAGGAGCCAGGGGCCATCCGACGTGATCGCGACCGAGCGCTCGAAATGCGCCGACAGCGACCCGTCGAGCGTCTTGGCCGTCCACCCATCGTCGCAGATCCGCACGCCCGGCGAGCCCATGTTGACCATCGGCTCGATCGCCAGCACGAGCCCCTCCTTCAGCAAAGGTCCGTTCCCCGCGGGCCCGTAGTTCGGCACCTGAGGGTCCTCGTGCAGGGCCGTCCCGATGCCGTGCCCCACGAAATCGCGCACCACGGAGTAGCCGGCCGCCTCGACATGCCGCTGCACGGCGGCCGAGATGTCCGACAGCCGATTGCCGGGCCGCGCGGCGTCCACGCCCAGATAGAGCGCCTCGCGCGTCACCCGCATGAGGTTCGTGGCGTCCCCGGACACCGCCCCGACGGGGACGGTCACCGCGCCGTCGCCATAGTATCCCTCGAGGACCACGCCGAAATCGAGCCCGATGATGTCCCCCTCGCGGATCACCCGGCGCGCTGAAGGGATGCCGTGGATGACCTCGTCGTTCACCGAGGCGCACAGGACGCAGGGATACCCCCGGTACCCTTTGAAGGCCGGCCGCACGCCCGCCTCGCGGCACATCGTCTCCGCCGTCTGGTCGAGATCCATGGTCGTCACCCCGGGCTCCACCTGATGGACCAGCGCCCCCAGGATCCGGGTCACGATGCGGTTGCAGCGATCCATGATCTCCATCTCGTCGCGCGACTTGTAGATGATCACTCCCCCGAACACTCCAGGATCCGCACGATGCGCTCCGTCACCTCGTCCTGAGCGCCCCGCCCGTCCACGTCCGCCAGCACGCCCTGCCGCCGATAGTGATCGAGGAGCGGCGCCGTCTGCTCCCCATAGACGCGCAGCCTCGCCTGGATGACGTCCAGGGCGTCGTCCGCGCGCTGCGACAGAGGTCCGCCGCAAGAATCACACACACCGTCCCTGCGCGGCGGCTTGAAGCGGACGTGAAAGTTCGCCCCGCACCGCGCGCAGGACCGTCGTCCCGTCAGCCGGTCCGCGATCTCCTCCTCCGGAACCGCCAGGTTGATCACCCTGTCGATGGCGATTCCCCGGCCGGCCAGGACGCGATCCAGGGACTCGGCCTGGGCCATCGTCCTGGGGAACCCGTCCAGGATGAAGCCTCCGTTCACGTCTTCCGCCTGCAGGCGCTCCTCCATCATGGCGCTGATCAGGGTGTCCGGCACCAGCCCTCCCCGCTCCACGACCGACTTCGCCTGGAGCCCGAGCGGCGTGCCCTCCCTGATCGCCGCGCGCAGCATGTCCCCGGTCGAGAGATGCGGCACCCGGCACCGCGCCTGAAGCGCGGCGGCCTGCGTCCCCTTCCCGACCCCCGGGGCTCCGAAGAGCAGAAGGCGGACCGGACGGCTCACTCAACCCCGCCGGCCGCGTACCCTCGCTCCTTTCAGGAACCCGTCGTAGTGGCGCATGATGAGCTGCGATTCCACCTGCTGGATCGTGTCCATCGCGACGCCCACCACGATCAGGAGCGATGTTCCGCCGAAGTAGAACTTCAACCCGAGCCCCTGCGTCAGCATCGCCGGCAGGACCCTGTCGAGCCATCCCCCGATGCCTGGCAGCACCTGCACGTTGAGACCGCTGATCAGGAGCTGCGGCAGGAGCGCGATGAGGCCCAGGTAGATCGCGCCCACGAACGTCAGCCGCGTCAGGATCGTATCCAGGTATTCCGCCGTCCGCCGGCCGGGACGGATGCCGGGGATGAAGCCGCCGTACTTCTTCATGTTGTCAGCGACGTCCATGGGATTGAAGATGATCGAGATGTAGAA
>DASRJX010000132.1:0-3200 GCA_035649235.1 Candidatus Cryosericum sp. | reverse complement strand
GCGCGCGTCGGCGACCTGGGTCATGTCCCCCTGGGGGAAGCGCATCATCAGGGTGCGCAGCGGCTCGGCGAACGGGCGGGCGTACTCCACCACGAAAGTGACGGTGCGCGGCGTGCTGACGATCGTCTCCAGGCTGACCTTGGAGGTGTCGGTCAGGAACTCGACGTGCGGTCGATCGCCGACCAGGTAGTGCAGCGTGTCCTCACGCCGGGTGTGCAGGATGACGACGTCCTGATCGGGCGGCAGGGTGCGCACGAACATGCCCATGATCGTCTGCGTGGAGCCGAAATGCTGCATGGCCTGCTCCGAGCGGCCGGCCAGCCAGAAGTAGTTGTTGATCCCCTGGACGCTCGCCAGGACCGCGACACCGCCCATCAGGAGCCCCGCGGCCCAGCTGCTCAGGGGCGGCTTCCAGTCCACCAGGTCGTCCCACAGCCGGGTCGCGAAGATCGCGGCGCACACGCAGAACCAGGGGACGTTGGAGAACATCCGGCTCAGGCTCGGACCCAGCCAGCCGAGCGTCAGCCAGGTCGCGCCGATGCAGAGAAGCGCCATGGCCAGGGCGGCGCGGCCCTGGCCCGGCCCGTCTCCCAGGGCGGGGCGGCTGCCTACGCACCACGCCGCATAGACCATCCCCAGGGAGGCGAAGGCGGCCAGAAGCAGCGTGTCGGGCTCCAGACCGACGAGTCCGAACACCGCCGACACGCCGTCGCTGATGAAGATCTTCGTCGAGATGACGGCGTACTGTGGCGGGTAGTAGTTCAGCATCGTCAGGGTGTGCAGCAGGTTCGATCCCCAGCTCGCCTCCGGCGGCGAGCTGGCGTAGGCGCCCCGGAACAGGAACGACGTCACAGGCAAGCCGGACAGCGCCATGATCGCGATGCACAGGAGTGCCAGGGCGCCGATCCCCGCCAGAACCGCCTTGTCGACTCCGCCCTGGCCCGGCGCGCTCCCTGCCTCCGCTCCCCGCGGACCCCTCAGGTGCCGGATCGCCAGGAACGCCACGAGTGCTATCGGTATGGCGCGGAACGAGGTGTAGGTCCAGCATCCGAGCCCCGCCGCGATCCCCCAGGCCAGGTGATGCGGCCACGTCCCCTTGCGCAGCGCGCGCAGGAACAGGCCCACGGTCAGGAGGGCGAACGGAGGGCCGAGGATCACCCGGAGACCAACCCGGCTGTAGAGCAGGTGCCAGGGAGAGACCGCCATGAACAGCGCCGCCAGGAGCGCGGCCCGCGGGCCGAAGTGCTCCTTCACGAACAGATACAGGGCGAGGATGGTGAGAGTCCCCGCGGCGATCGCCACGACACGCAAGGGGAAGATCAGGTCGGCCAGCGGGTCCCGGATGTAGCGCGCGTTCAGCCCGAACACCGCCGGCATGGCGCGCAGGATGTTCAGCCCGAGTCCGGGGTTGCGGTACGACAGGGCAGCCAGGTAGTGAAACATCGTCTCGCGGTTGAGTCCGCGCTTCGTGAACGTGGCGAACGGCTTGCCTTGGGCGATCTCGTTCGCCTCGATGGCGTTGATACCCTCGTCGTTGTTGAGTCCGGGGGGAAGTACGTCGATGCGGTAGAGGCGAAGCCACAGCCCCGCGCCCAGGATCAGGGCCAGCAGGATCCATCCGGCGCGCCCGGAGAGCCGGCGATCCAGCTCCGCCGTCTGCCCGGCCGACGCGGGAGCTGAAACGGATCGGCCGGCGAGCAGAGTCCACACGAGCAGTGCTACCGCGGCCGCATAGAGAACGACGCCCGGCGCCAGGCTGAGAGCGATCGAGCCGGCGCGCAGGGAGATCAGGTACTGTCCGGCGAAGGCCAGCCCGGCGGCGAGCGGCACGCCGAGATGACGCAGCCATCCGGAAACGTCCGGCTTCATCGCGGGCCGCGCCTGGGTGCCGTGTGACTCCCTCATCCGCTCCGGTTCCCCGTGCCGCCGCGGTACTATACCCGAACGTCCGGCCACCACGGTCCCGGCGGGCCAGCCCGGGTTTGTCACCGGTCTCAGTCGACGTATCCGAGGGATCGCAGACGTTCCCGCGTGTCCTCGTCCAGCGTCATCGGCTGGTCCGGGGTCGCGGGGCGCGTCCGCCAGAGGGAAAACTGGCCGCCGGGCGCCGCGGTCCGCTCCGGGCGGCCGAAGGCGGCCTCGGAGCCCGGGCGCCCCTCCAGCGTGAACGGCATGGAGGGCGGCCTCACGGCCAGCCCCCCCAGGACGATGCGCTCGAGCGCCGGCCGACCGTCCACCTCCAGATAGAAGGTCGCCGGCGCTTCGTACGGAGTGGTCGTGAACGACAGTCCGCTCCAGCCCACCTGGCCGTCGTCGCTGAACTCGAGCGTGTTTCCCTGCTTCAGGACGTACTTGCCGCGCTCGCGGAACAGCGGCACGACGCTCCGGAACATCCCCGCCGTCGTCACCCGGCCCGCGAACCGGTGCGGCTGGCCGTCGCTGGCCCACCTCAAGTTCCAGCCACCCGACAACAGGTCGGCTTCGCTGAACATCGCCTGCATCAGGAGCCGCCGCTCGTCCGGGCGCTCGTCCGCCCGATCGCGGCGCTCCCCAGGATCGGCCGCCAGGTCGTAGAGCTCCGAGCGGTTCTCGTCCATGGAGTGGATCAGCTTCCAGGGGCCGCTGCGGACCGCCTTGCCAAATGCGTTCAGCCGCATGGTCTCGCTGAGGAGGGTCCGATCCGGGGCCGGCCCGGAGCTTGTGGTGGGCGCTTTGCCTTCGGCCGGGCGGATCATGCCGCGCAGGCTCCGCCCGTGCAGCCCCGCCGGGATCGGCGCACGACCAGCCAGATCGAGCAGCGTCGGCGCCAAGTCGATGCCGCTCACCGGCAGAGGGACCCGGGCGGCCTGGACCGCGTCCCCCTGCGAGTCCGCGGCGCCGGGACCGGCGACGACGAGCGGCACCCGGACGACCTCCTCGTACAGCTGGCGCCCGTGCCCCATCGAGCCGTGATCTTTGAACTCCTCGCCGTGGTCGCCGGTGACGACGATCCAGGCCCTGTCCGCACGGCCGGCGTCCCGCAGGCCGTCGAGGAGCCGGCCGATCTGCTCGTCGACGAAGCCGATCTCGCCGTCGTAGCGGTCGATCAGGAATCGTCGGTAGTCGTCGGGGATCGCCACGAGCGGATCGAGATAGCGGGAGATGGCGTCGTAGGCCGCCTCACGGTCGTCCCGCGGCGGGGTCGGGAACAGGGCCCGGAA
>DASRJX010000131.1:0-2193 GCA_035649235.1 Candidatus Cryosericum sp. | reverse complement strand
CCGACGCCTGCATGCGCGAGCTGCGCGGCTTCATGAAGGGCGCCATCAGCCACGACGACCTGTCGCTGATGGTCATCCGCCGCGACCGGTGAGGACGCCCCGACCGGTGAGTCCGGTGAGTCCGGCGCGCCCTGTGACGCCGAACACCGCCGGGATTTCATGACGCAGCACGCCCCCGCCGCCCGGGTTCCATGACGCAGCGCGAGCCCGGTCGCCACGCCATCCTGTTCGTGGCGGTCACGGTCCTGCTCGACGTCATGGGCTTCTCGCTCATCCTGCCGGTGCTCCCGGATCTTCTGGTGAGCCTCACCGGCGAGAGCGTGAGCCGGGCGGCGATCCGCGGCGGATGGCTGGCTTTCGCTTACGCCACGATGCAGTTCCTGTGCGCTCCCATCCTGGGCAATCTGTCGGATCGATTCGGGCGGCGGCCGGTGCTGCTGTTCGCGGTCGGGGCTCTCGGGATCGATCTGCTGGTCATGGGGTTCGCGCCGACGTTCGGGTGGCTCTTCCTCGGCCGCGTCATCTCCGGCATCGCCGGGGCCTCGTTCACGCCGGCCTACGCCTACGTGGCCGACGTCGGCGACCCAGCGCGGCGGGCGCAGAACTTCGGCCTCCTCAGCGCCGCGTTCGGCGTCGGGTTCATCCTGGGGCCGGCGATCGGCGGCCTTCTGGGCGGTTTCGGGCCGCGCACGCCGTTCTTCGTCGCCGCGGGCCTGAGCCTGGCGAACTTCGCGTACGGCTGGTTCGTGCTGCCGGAGTCGCTGCCGCCGGAGAAGCGCCGCCCTTTCGATCTCGCGCGCGCCAACCCTCTCGGCACACTCATGCAGATGCGCCAGCTGCCGGTGGTGCTGGGAGTCCTGGGCGCCCTGTTCCTCTGGATGCTGGCGCACCAGGTGATGCCGTCGACCTGGGCCTTCTACACCAAGTTCCGCTTCGGATGGTCGGACGCCACGATCGGCGCGTCGCTGGCCTTCGCCGGACTGATCATGGCCACGGCGCAGATGGTCCTCATGCGGGCCATGGTGCCCCGCCTGGGCGAGCGGCGTGTCGCGATGCTCGGCATCACGATCGGCAGCGTCGGTTTTTTCGGGTACGGGATCGCGACCGCCGGCTGGATGATGTTCGCGTGGCTGCCGAACTGGCTCTTCGGCGCTCTCGCCATGCCGGCGACCCAGGCCTTCATGTCGCATCGAGTCGCCCCCGACGCACAGGGAGAGCTGCAGGGAGCGGTCGCGAGCCTCTTCTCGCTCTCCTCGATCGTCGGGCCGCCCCTGATGACGCAGCTCTTCGGGCGCTTCTCCGGAGCCGACGCGCCCGTCCACCTTCCCGGGGCCGCCTTTTTCGCCGCCTCCCTTCTTGGCGCCGTGAGCCTCGCGATCTACTGGCGCACGACGCGGGAGGTTGCCGCCAGGGCGGGCGCCGAGGGCGCCGCGCGCGCCGGGGCGACGCCCTAGAGCCACGGCCGCGAGCGCTGAGGGTGGCGAGCTGGGAACTAGCGTGGTGCCGGCGGGCGCGCCCGGCTCAGAGTCCCTTCAGCAGCGGCGCCACCTTGGCGAAGGCTTTCAGGTGCGTGTCGATGTCGGCCTCGGTGTGCTGGACGCAGACGGTCCACTGCTCGTCCGGCCCCGGCGGCTGCGGGATGACCCCCTCGTTCAGCATCGCCAGGTACCAGGCCTGCGACATCTTCCGGTCGAGCGTCACCCAGTCGCGGTAGTCGCGGATCTGCGTGCCCTTGAAGTTGATGGTCCCCATGCTGCCGACCCCGTTGGCGTAGGCCGGCAGGCCGTGCTCGCGGATGAGGGCGGAGTAGCCGTCCACCAGCCGCTGGTTGAGGGCGAAGATTCGCTTGTACGCCTCCTCCGTGAGGATCTCGCGCAGCGTCACGTCGGAGGCCGCCAGCGTCAGCGGGTTGCTGGCGTAGGTGCCGACGTGCATCACCCGGAACGAGTTGATCTCCTCCATGATGTCGGCCGAGGCGCCGAAGGCCGCGAGCGGCAGCCCGCCGCCGATGGCCTCGCCAGCACCACGATGTCGGGCTGCACGTTGTAATGCTCGGTGGCGCCTCCGCGGGCGATCTTCACGCCGGTCTTCACCTCGTCGAAGATGAGCAGCGCGTTGAACTCGTCGCACTGCGCCCGCAGCCACTCCAGGAAGCCCGGGTCCGGCTCGGTGACCCCCATGTTGAGCATGATC
>DASRJX010000130.1:0-11872 GCA_035649235.1 Candidatus Cryosericum sp. | reverse complement strand
TCGACGTGATCCAGGTGATCGGCGGAGGCGGCTTCGAGGCGGGCCGCCAGGCAGGCGCCCCCGCCGGGACGTCTCTGATCGGCGTGCACCCGCAGACCCAGGCCGGCGGAGCGGGCCGCGCCCAGGATCGTCTCCGCTTCCTCGACCGTGAACGCGCCGTCGTCCACGAACACGTCGCAGAAGCGCGCCAGCCGCCGGCGCGCCACCTCGGGAATCATGGTCTCCGCCACGTCGCGGACGTAGCCGGAGCGGTCGGACCGGCGCTCCCGCGGCACCACGTGGGCTCCCAGGAAGGTCGGGATCACGTCGACCGGATGCTCCGCGGCCAGCAGGCGCAGGGCCTCGAGCTGCTTCAGCTCGGACTCCAGGTCCAGGCCGTACCCGCTCTTGGCTTCCACGGTCGTGGTCCCGTGCAGGAGCATGCGGTCCAGCCGGCCGCGCCCGAGGGCCACCAGGTCCTCGAGAGACGCCCGGCGCGTCGCGCCGACGGTCGACAGGATGCCGCCGCCCCGCGCGGCGATCGACTCGTAAGTCTCTCCCCGGAGCCGCTGCACCAGCTCGGCCTCGCGCCAGCCGGCGAACGGCAGATGCGTGTGGGGGTCGACGTAGCCGGGCAGGACCGTGCGGCCGCTGGCGTCGAGGGTCACAGCACCTGTGCGGAGCCTGACCTCGCGCCGGTAGTCCTGCGCGCTTCCGACGAAGACGATGTCGCCGCCGCGGGCGGCGAGGCAGCCGCCCGGGATCACCCCGGCCTCGCCGAGGGACGCGCCGCGCCGGGGCGCCGGCCCGGCCGCGGTGACCAGCTCCCCGGCCTCGAGGACCGCGAAGTCCGCCTCGATCATCCTGGGATCAGGTCCCGGAGCTCTCGTTCGGCTTCTTCATGAACCGCAGCCGATCCTCGACCTGGTCCTCGGTGCGGTGCATGTCGAGCAGCCGGATGTGCTGCTCGACGGCGGAGCGGATGCGCTGGGCGAAGGCGTCCCGCTCCACCCGCAGCGCCATGATCACGCCCTCCAGCTCGCCGGCCTTCCGCGCCGCCTGATCGAGGAGCTGCCCGGCCTTGACATCGGCCTCCCTGACGATGAGCTCGCCCTCCTTGCGGGCCTCTTCGCGCATCCCGTCGGCGAGCCGCTGCGCCGTCAGGAGGGTCTCCTTGAGGATGCGCTCGCGCTCCTTGAGATCCGAGACGCTGGTCTGGAGCTGGGCCTGCGCCTCCTTGAGGGCGTTGTGCTCGCTGATCAGCTTCTCGAACTCCGAGGAGACGAGGTTCAGGAACGAGCGCACTTCCTCCTGGTCGAAGCCGCGGAACTTCACGGCGAAGGTGTGTCCGGTGATGTCGATCGGCGTGATCTTCATGATCTCTCCTCGATTCTCCCTTCAGGCTTCCCGCGCCCGGATCGCTCGCTCGCCGAACAGGGCGCGGCCAATCCGGACCATCGTCGCGCCCTCCTCCACCGCCACCTCGAAGTCCTCCGTCATCCCCATCGACAGCTCGCGCAGCGCGAGCCGCGGATGGCGCGAGCGCGACTCCTCGAGCAGGAGGCGCAGCTTGCGGAACCAGGGCCGCGAGCGCTCCGGGTCGGCGTCGTACGGCGGCAGGATCATCAGCCCCTGCACCGCCACGGCCGCGCAGGAGGCGGCCCGATCCAGAACCGCGTCCAGGTCCTCCGGCCGCGCTCCCGATTTCGACGCCTCCGAGGCGAGGTCGACCTGGACCAGGCCCGTAATCCGGCGGCCGGCGGCCGCGGCTCCCCTCTCGAGCCGCTCAAGGACCTCGACCGTGTCGATCGAGTGCACGACGTCGAACAGCCGGGCCGCGTGATTGGCCTTGTTCGCCTGCAAGTGGCCGACCAGGTGCCACCGCGCCCGCGCGGACACCAGCGGGATCTTGTCCCGCGCCTCCTGGACCTTGTTCTCCCCGACATCCTCGAGCCCGGCGCCGATCGCCTCGGCCACCCGCTCGGCGGACTGCGTCTTGGCGACCCCGACGAGAACCACGTCTTCTCCCCGGCGGCCGGCTTTTCGGGCCGCCGCCTCGATCCGATGCCGCACGGCCTGGAGGCTGCCGGCGATCGACGTCGCCATGGTCTATCAATATAGGTTAACGAAGGAGACTGTCAAAGGCTTGGCAGGCCGGTCGCCGGGCCCGACGCCGGAGGGAGGCTGCGGAGGGCGGCCGGCAGGGGTCCCGAGCTTTCCCGGCGGTCCATCGCCAGGTTGGCCAGCGCGTCGGCGGCGCGGTTCTCCTCGCGCGGCACGTGCTCGAACACGACGCACGCCAAGCCCGCCACGAGCCGGCGCGCCGCGGCGTGCAACACCTGAAGCTTCGGATCCTTGACGCGATATTCGCCGCGCATCTGCTTGACGAGCAGCTCCGAATCGGATCGCACGGTGAGCACGTCCGGTTGCAGCGGAGCGACGTGCTCGAGGAGCGCCAGGAGGGCGGCATACTCGGCCGTGTTGTTGGTGGCGACGCCGATGTACCCGTACAGATCCTCGGGGCTCCGCCCCTCGATGGAGACGCCGTAGCCGGCAGGACCTGGATTGCCTCGTGCCCCGCCGTCGATGTGCGCCAGCAGGTGACGCTCCGACCTCCGCCCACGCCCCTTTGACGGGGGCCGATCGGTCATCGGCGTCAGGTCACGTGGCCGGGGTTTCGGACGCGTCGGGGGGCGCCTCCGCAGGCCCCGCGGACGACTTGGCGCCGGCCGCCACGGGCGGCTGCATGTCGTCCGGCACGTAGAGGAAGCGCTTGCAGGAGTCGCAGGCGATGAGGCCGATCGAGCGGCGGACCTCCTGGATCAGCTTCGGCATCACGCGCACGTGGCAGCCACCGCACAGCTCCTCGCGCACCGGCACCAGGGCCAGGCCCTTGCGCTGCCGCGCGACCTTCAGGAAGGGATCGAGCCAGAGCCCCGGGACCGCCTCCTGCAGGGTCCGTCGCTCGCGGTCGATGGTCTCCCGCTCCGCCTTCAGGCCGTCCAGGCGCCGTTGCAGCGCCTCCTTGCCCCGGTCGGTCTCGCGGCGCCTCTCCTTGAGCTCCTCCTCCAGGCGGCGGTAGGAGGCGTCGCCGCGCTCCGCCTCCTCCATGTCCAGCAGGATCTTCTCGTCCAGGAGCGAGCGCTGCTGGCGGCAGCCCTCGATCTCGTGCAGGATCGCCTGGTACTCCTTGTTGGTCTTGACCTCGGAGAGCTGCGACTGGTACTTCTGGATTTTCGACTCGACGCCCATGAGTTCCATCTCGAGGCGCCGGCGCTCCTTCTGGAGATCCTGAAGGGCAACCTTCCCTTTCTCGGTGACTTCGCCCGCCGCCAGAAGAGCCTTCTCGAGACGCGCCACCTCCTCAGGAACGGCCGCGATCTTCTCGTTCAGCCCTTCCACCTGGAGCATGAGGTCCTGGAGCCGGACGAGCCGGCGCAACTCTTCCATCGTCGCGCTCCCCGAAGCGGGACTCCCTGCGGAATTCTGCAGTATAGCACGCTGACCTCGGCCGCCATCCCCGGGCCGCCGCGGCGCGCCGAGCAGTTGTGCTAGGTTAGCGCGCCATGAGCGATCCGGCTGCGGAACGGCGCCGCGTGCCCCTGCACGCGCGCATCCTGATCGGCATGCTGGCCGGCGCCGCGATCGGCGTGGCCGCGAACCAGGCGTTCGGCGACGCTCCCGCGCTGCAGGCCTTCGTCGCGAACGTCACGCTGCCGGCCGGCCAATTGTTCCTGAGGTTGATCTTCATGGTCGTGATCCCGCTGGTGGTCACGGCGCTCATGCTCGGCGTCGCCGAGTTGGGGGACGTCCGCCGCCTGGGGCGCGTGGGCCTCAAGACGATCGCCTTCACGCTCCTTTTGAGCAGCATCTCGGTCGTGATCGGCGTCGGTCTCGCCAACCTGGTGCGGCCGGGGGAGGGCCTGTCGCCCGAGGCGCGCGCCTCGCTCCTGGAGGTCATGGGCCGGACGCAGTCGAGCCTCAAGCCGCCGCCCCCGCAGAAGACCGGCCTGCAGATCGTCCTCGACCTCGTGCCCCAGAACCCGGTGGAGGCGATGGTCCGGGCGTTCGACGGGGAGATGATCGCGGTCATGGTGTTCGCCCTGATCCTGGGCGTGGCGCTCTCGCTCGTGGAGAAGAAGACCGCCGAGCCGTTCGTGCTGTGGCTGCAGGCCCTGTTCGAGACGGTCATGAAGGTGATCGACTTCGCCATGCGCCTGGCCCCCTACGGCGTGGCGTGTCTGCTGTTCACGCTGACGGCGCGCTTCGGGCTGGAGGTCCTGTCGCGGCTCGGCCTCTACATCGTCACGGTGATCGCCGGCCTGCTCCTGCACCAGTTCGGGACCTATCCGATCGTGCTCCGGGTGTTCGCGAAGATGTCGCCGCGCTTTTTCTTCTCGCGCATGCGCGAGGTCATGCTGACCGCCTTCTCCACCTCGTCCAGCAACGCGACGCTGCCGACGACGCTGCGGGTGGCGGAGAAGGATCTCGGCATCCCCCGATCGATCGGCAACTTCGTGCTGACGCTCGGATCAACCCTGAACCAGAACGGCACGGCGCTCTACGAGGGGATCACCGTGCTGTTCCTGGCGCAGTTCTTCGGCGTCGACCTCTCCTTGCGCGGCCAGATCACCGTGGTGCTGCTGTCGATCCTGTCGGGCATCGGCACGGCCGGCGTTCCCGGCGGGTCGCTCCCGCTGGTGACCGCGCTCCTGGTGACCGTCGGCGTCCCGGCGGAGGGGATCGGCATCATCTTCGGCGTCGATCGGCTGCTCGACATGTGCCGCACCGTCCTCAACGTCACCGGCGACGTCACCGCGGCCGCCTGCGTGGCCCGCTCGGAAAGGGCGGAGAGTGCGCGCCTCGGCTGACGTGGTGATCGTCGGAGGCGGCATCCAGGGGGCGAGCACCGCCTACCACCTGGCCCGCCGGGGTCTGACCGACGTCGTCCTGCTGGAGAAGGAGACCCTCGCCTCCGGCTGCAGCGGCCGCACCGGAGGCGTCATCCGGCAGCACTACTCGACGCCGCTCGTGGTCGAGATCGCCCGGCAGGCGCGGGACTTCTTCTCCCGCTTCGACGAGGAGGTCGGCGGCCACTCCGGATTCGTCCGGAACGGCCTGGTCCTCATGGTGGGGGAGAAGGACCGCGAGGCGCTCCTTCTGAACACGGCGCTTGGCGCCCGGTGCGGCGTGCCGACGCGGCTCGTCGACGCGCAGGAGGCGCGGGCGCTGGTGCCGGGCCTCAACACCGAGGACGGCGCGGCGTTCGCCTTCGAGGAGGACGCCGGCTACGGCGACGGCTACGGCACGACCGTCGCTTTCGCCGGAAGGGCGCGCGATCTCGGCGTCGAGGTGATGCAGGGGACGCCCGCCACGGGTCTCACGGTCGAGCGCGGCAGGGTGTCCGGCGTCCTGACCTCGCGCGGCGCCATCGCCTGCGGCACGGTCGTCAACGCCGCGGGCCCGTGGGCCGATCGCCTGGCGAGGATGGCCTGCGTCGACCTGCCCCTCAAGCTCGAGCTCATCGAAGAAGGGATCATCAAGGCGCCGCCGGGGGAGGCCTACCCCGTCGACACGCCGAGCGTCTACGACTTCGTCAACGGTCTCTCCTACCGGCCCGAGGGGCAGGGCCAGGTGATGGCCGAAGGGAACTCGTACTACAAAGGTCCCCTGGATCCGGACGGCTATCCGACGCAGCCATCCGACGCCTACATCGAAGACGTGGCGCAGCGCCTGGCGCGATCGATGCCGCGGCTCGGCTCCGGCACCGTGCGGGGCGGCTGGGCCGGGCTGCTCGAGGGGACCCCCGATTTCCATCCGGTCCTGGGGCCGGTGCCCGGGGTGGAGGGGTTCCTGATGTGCTGCGGCTTCTCGGGGCACGGCTTCAAGGAGGCGCCGGTGACCGGCCGCCTCATCGCCGAGCTGATCCTCGACGGCCGGGCGAGTCTCGACATCGCCCCTCTGTCGATCGAGCGCTTCAGGACCGGGGCGCTGCTGCGCTCGCGCTACAAGGACGACCCGATCATGGCGTAGGAGCCTGACCGATGGACCGGAACGGCGCTTCGATCCAAGACGCCGTCGTGATCGGCGGCGGGCACAATGGGCTGGTCACCGCCGGGCTCCTGTCGCGCGCGGGCCTCAGGACCTGCGTCCTGGAGCGCCGGGCGATCGTCGGAGGCGCCTGCGTCACCGAGGAGATAGCGCCCGGCTTCCGCGCCTCGACCGCCGCCTACATCGCCAGCATGATGCGACCGGAGGTCATCCGCGAGCTGGGCCTCGCGCGGCACGGCCTGCGGATGACGCCCTGCGACCCGCTGCTGTTCGTCCCCGCGCGCCGGGGCCACCCGCTCTTCCTGTACCAGGACCCCCGCCGCACAGCCGCCGGGATCGAGACGATCTCGCCCCGGGACGCCAAGGCCTTCGTGGCCTTCGACTCCGAGATCAAGCGTCTGGCGTCCTACCTCGAGGCCTTCTTCCTGGAGCCGCCACCGGTCCTCGATGGCGGCCTCGCGGCGCTCCCCGAGATGGCGCGTCTCGGCCTGCGGCTCCGGAAGATGGGCGAGGCCGACAGCGCACGCCTGGTCCGGTTCCTGACGGCGAGCGTCGCCGACCTGGTCGAGGCCCGTTTCGAGCGCCCCGAGGTCAAGAACCTCATCGGCTGCTCGAACGTCCTCGGCGCGCACGGCGGGCCGATGACTCCGGGCTCGGCGTCCGGCCTGGTGTTCCACTCGCTGTCGGGCGGGGACGAGCTGTCGCAGGGATTCATGGGCCACGTCCAGGGCGGCATGGGTGCTATCACCCAGGCCCTCGCCGCGGCGGCGCGGGCCCACGGCTGCGAGGTGCGCACCGGCGAGCCCGTGGCCCGTATCCTGGTCCAGGGCGGCCGCGCGCACGGTGTCGTCCTCGAGTCGGGGGAGGAGATCAGGGCCCGGGTGGTGGCGAGCAACGCCGATCCGAAGCGCACGCTCTTGACGCTCGTCGAGGCCGGTGCGCTCGACGCCGCCTTCCGGCAGGAGGTGGCCGGCATCAAGATGGCGGGACCCTGCGCCAAGATCAACTTCGCCCTCGCGGAGGCGCCGGTCCTGCCGCAGATGCCGGTGGACGCCTCGCCCCAGGAGCGCAGCGACTTCACGATCTGCCTCGGGATGGACTACCACGAGAAGGCATGGGACGAGACGAAGCACGGCCGCGCCTCGACCCACCCCTACGTCGACTGCGTCGTGCCGACGCTCCTCGATCCCGGCCTGGCGCCTCCCGGCCGCCACGTCCTGACCGCCTTCGTGCAGTACGCGCCTTATCGCCTGGCCGAAGGGGACTGGGCCACCGAGCGGGAGCGCATGGCCGATCGCGTGACCGACGCCATCACCGAGTTCGCGCCGAACTTCAAGAGCTCGGTCCTGGCACGCGACATCCTGTCGCCGGTCGACCTCGAGTCGCGCTACGGGCTCACCGAGGGGAACATCTTCCACGGCGACCTGAGCCTCGGGCAGCTCTTCCTCGGCCGGCCGATCCCCGGCTGGGCGCGCTACAGGACTCCGATCCGCGGGTTGTATCTGTGCGGGGCCGGGACGCATCCGGGCGGCGGCGTGACCGGCGCGCCCGGCTACAACGCCGCCCGGCAGATCCTCGAGGACTGGAGGTCGAAGCGGCTGCGCTGATCGGGACGATTACGGGAGGACCCGCTTCCCCGGCGGCGTCTCGCCGTTGTCGCAGGTGGAGGCATTGCGCAGGTCGGTCACCTCAGCACATGAGTCCGGACTGTCGGGCCCCAGCCGCAGCGTGACGTAGCCGTCATGGTCGGGATCGGCGCAGGTCTCCGTGGCGAGATTGGCCCAGTCCAGGTCCAGCGTCAGGCCGGGGCGCAGGCGTGACGGATCGAACAGGATGCACCGGGCCCCGCGCGAGGAGCGCGGCGGCGTGAGGCCGGCGCGATAGAGCGGGCTGGAGGTCCGGAGGTTGAAGTCGTTGGAGTCGGGTGCTGCGAACTTGAGCTCCTGGAACGCGCCTTCGTGGGCGTTCGCCGACCATCCCGAAGCCGGCCCGCAGGCGTCCGAGTCCCGGGTGGCGGCATCGAGGCTGTCCGTGACGTTGGCGGCTGCCGATCCGATCCAGGCGCTGGTGTCGGGGCGGCCGCATCTCAGGGCCGCGACGTCCCTGACCGTCGTGCTGCGCGCCGAGGCCGGCGTCGATTCGTCGCGCACGCACGGAGCGTTCCCGCCAGCCGGACCACCGCACGTCACGTGCTCGATCGTGGTGTCCTGGTCGGAGCTGTCGAGCACGGCGAAGCCCGCGGTCTTGTAATCCTTGGCGACCACGTTCCGCACCGTCAGAGGGGCGTCCGCCCCGCGGGTCTGGATCCAGCCATAGGTCGAGGACACCGACGAGGCGGACCCGAGCAGAAAGGCGCCGTCGACGTTGCAATCGCCGATGCCCGCCGTGCGCGGCACGCCGAGCCCCCAGCGTCCGATCACGGTGCTGAAGATGGTGCCTCCCCTGCCCGCGGACGGATCGCAGCCGACACCCGTGGACCGCGTGTTCGAGCAGTAGGAGTTGACCATGTTCCAGTCGTCGATCACGGCGCACTGTCCCGCATTGATGGCGTAGGAGTCGGCGATCACGCTGCCGCCGCTCACTCCGTTCAGGGAATAGGCCTCGCCGATCCCGGTGTCCCGATCGAACCAGTTCCAGACCGCGCCGCGATACACGAGGCAGTTGGAGCACTCGTCCATCGTGATCCCGTGGGCCTGCGCGCTGGTCCGGTTCGGACCGTCGTGGATCGTCGGCTGCCAGACGACCACGTTGCTCGGCGGGTTGGCGGCAAAGAGGTTCCCGACGCGGAGAGGCGCGCTGATGGTGCGCGTGCCGTGCAGGTTGCCGACGAAGACGTTCCGCGCGGGATAGGCCGCGCCACATGGGCCGGCCACGCATTGCGTGATGATGAACGACGCACTCTGCGCGGAGCCCTCCAGGGAGTCGTGGATGTAGATCCGATCCAGGGCGGTCCTCTGCAGTCCAGGCAGCTGGAACGCGCCGTTGCTCGACACCGTGTGCTCGCCGAGCATGAGAAACGAGAACTGTCGCTGCCCGGCGTGCGTCGGGGGGATCACGAGCTTGAGCGTCTCGACCGAGGGGTTCCCCCGGGTGTTGACGATGCTGACGCCGTTGAGCCGGAAGTTCGAGGCGTCGTTTTGCGGCTCGTTGCCGCCGGAGAGACGCCAGTACCCGGTCCCGACGTAGCCCCACTTCACGGGCTTGACGAGCCGGAACCTGTCGCTGGCTGCGGGCACGAGACTCGGGAGGCTGTGG
The DNA here is from genome assembly GCA_035649235.1 of Candidatus Cryosericum sp. Classification (GTDB taxonomy): domain Bacteria; phylum Acidobacteriota; class Polarisedimenticolia; order Gp22-AA2; family Gp22-AA2; genus DASRJX01. The sequence continues at coordinate 2,587 of DASRJX010000130.1, read as the reverse complement.
GTCATGGACGGCAGCCCGCCCCCGACGGAGCCCTCGTCGGGCGTCAGCAGCAGGTCGGACGACGAGGCGTCCGGCAGATCGGTCTGGTAGGTCACCGACGTTTCGGTCAGCGCCGTGACTTCGTAGGGGAAGTTGTCGGCCAAGCCGGAGGTCCACCAGAGCACGTCCCCGACGGCGAAGCCGGTCGTCGTGATGCCGGAGATCGTGTACGTCGTCCCGACGGCGCTCACCTCGCCGGCCTCCTGCTCGGCGCCGATCGTCCCATCCATGAGGAGGTGGGTGCCGGCGCCCGGCTGGATGGTCACGAAGCAGCTGTCCTCCCCGCTGCCGCGGCAGAGGACGCGATCGCCGCCGCGCAGGTTCAGCGTCCCGCGCAGGACGGTGTACTTCAGTCTGTCCGAGGTCGGCCGGATCGTGATCGTCCGATTGTGGCCGTCGGAGGTCAGCGTGCCGGTGATGAAGTTGTGCGCGCTGTCGTCGCCTCCCAGGATGTCGAGGTCGGCGTCGAGGAGCATCGCCTTCGGCGCGAGGATGTTGACGTTGTCGACGCCGCCGTTCGGCACGTGGCCGCAGTCCCAGGAGTCGGGACTGGAGGCGAGGCACGGGCCGGGGTCGCAGGCGGCCGACGCCTGGCAGAGCGCGGCCCAGGCCCGACCGTCTGTGGCGAGCAGCACGCAGAGGATCAGCACGAGGCGTCGCATCAGAATCCGCTGCCCGTGATCAGGAGTTGGAAGGTGCAGCCCATGTCGCCGCGGTTCCAGAACTTCGCGTGCACCTCTTCCTGAAGGTCGTCGTCCCGCAGCGCCGGCGGAGACACGTCCACCAGGGTGAGGGACTGGCCCCGATACAGGAGCAGCTCCTCGCCGGCCGTCAAGGTGCCATCGGGATAGAGCCCGAAATCGTAGGCGAGACAGCCACTGCGGACTTCCACGGAGGTCGGCTGCAGGCGGTTGAATCCCGCCGGGATCGCGAGCGCCATCGACTCCCCGGGCTGCACCAGCGGCGTTTCGCGCTCGAGGCTCACTGTGTTGGCCCCCGACCTGGGGCGCGCCGATCTGTCCCGACGCGCCGCACCGGTGGTTCGGAAGGCGGAAAGCGTCCAGGCCGGCGCCAGGGACCACAACACCAGGAGCGGCAGGATGGTCAGGACCGACAGACGCAGGATGCGTCTCATGGGCGCCCACCTCGAGAACGATTCGGCTCGGAGGGATTATGCCCCACGGCGACGCGGACGACCAGCCTAAACGTGACCCGGGAGGTGGGGCGCCGGACGCTACCCCTCGCGCAGCGCCTCCATCGGATCGACGCGGGCCGCGCGCCAGGCCGGCAGGAACGAAGCCACGCAGGCGACGGCGGCCAGGAGCGCGGCGATCGAGACGAACGTGAGGGGGTCCGTCGGCGGCACGGAGAACAGCAGCGTCGAGAGGAAGCGCGTGACGGCGAACGCCACGGCGAGCCCGATCGCGAGGCCGGCCGCCGTCAATCCCAGCCCGCGCCGCACCACCATGCGCACCACGTCCGGCCCCCGGGCGCCGAGCGCCATCCGGAGGCCGATCTCGCGGGTGCGCTGGACGACCGAGTAGGAAATGACGCCGTACAGGCCGACGCCGGCCAGGAAGAGCGCCAGCCCCGCGAAGCTGGCGAGCAGGAGCATCGAGAAGCGCCGGGTGACGAGCGTCTCGTCCACCACCTGATCCATGGTCCGCACCTGGAAGGGCGGCAGATCGGCGTCGAGATCGCGCAGTGCCGTGCGCGCGGCGCCGGCCAGCGACGCCGGGTCGGTCGCCGTGCGCAGCACGACGAACATGCTGCGGCGGGGCATCTGCGGCGCGGGGATGTAGTACTGCTCCTTGACCCGCCCGTCGAGGCCGTACTTCATGACGTGGCCGACCACGCCGACGATCTCCCGCCAGACCGGCTTGTCGGGGCTTCCTTCGAAGTACAGGGCGATCCGGCGGCCCGTCGGATCCTCTCCCGGCCAGTAGCGATCCGCCAGCACCTGGTCGATGATGGCGACCTTGGTCCCGTCGCGCGCGTCGCGCGGCTCGAACAGGCGGCCGCGCAGCAGCGGGATCCGCATGGCCGCGAAGTAGTCGTGGCTGACGACGTGCGAGTCCCCGTGCGGTGAAGGCTGCCCCTCGGTAACTTGAAGCCCTTCGATGGCGAACGACGCGCTGGCGTTGTCTCCGCTCATCGGCAGGTTGGAGATGGCGGCGACCGACTGCACCCCAGGCAGGCGCGACAGGCGCGGCAGCAGGTCGTAGAAGAACGCCGCCACCTGGGCGTCCTCGGTGTAGCGGCTCTGGGGCAGGGTGAGGCGCAGGGTCAGGACGTGGTCCGTGCCGAAGCCGGGATCAACGGCCCGCAGGCGGACGAAGCTCCGGATGAGCAGGCCGGCGGACACCAGCAGCACCAGCGCCACGGCCACCTGCGACACCACGAAGGAGGCGAGGAGGCGGTGGCCCCGCCCGCCGATCCCGTCCCCGCGCCCCGTCTCCTTGAGGACCTCGTCGAGGCCCGGCCGCGACGCCTGCAACGCCGGCGCCAGTCCGAAGACCATCCCGGTCAGGATTGAAAGGCCGAAGGT
>DASRJX010000129.1:0-3140 GCA_035649235.1 Candidatus Cryosericum sp. | reverse complement strand
CCGCTGCCCGCGGCGCGCGACGGTGCTCTGGACGCGCGGCGCGCGGCCCTGCGCCGCAAGGTGCACCAGACGATCGACCGGGTGACGACCGACGTCGACCGCAGGCTCCACCTCAACACGCCCGTCTCCTCGGTGATGGAGCTGCTCAACGCGGCCAGCGAGTTCGTCCGGGAGGAGTGCGAGGGTGACGCTCCGTTTCTCAAGGAAGCCGGCCGCGCCATGGCGCTGCTGCTGCAGCCGTTCGCCCCGCACATCTCGGAGGAGATCTGGGAGGCCCTCGGGGGGCAGGGGAGCGTCCTGCGGGAAGCGTGGCCGGTGGCGGATCCAGCCTGGCTGCGCGAAGACCTGGTCGAGGTCGTGGTGCAGGTCAACGGCCGCCTGCGAGGGCACGTGCGCGCTCCGGTGGACGCGGACGAGGCGGAGGTGATGGCACTCGCCAGGGACGACGAGCGGATCGCGTCGCACATCCATGGCAAGGAGATCCGCAAGACGATCTATCTCGCTGGTAGGCTCCTCAACGTCGTCGTCCGTTAGCGGCGCGCGTGGCGTCGCCGGGTGCCGACGGCGCGCTGCTATAATGCGGCCGATGTCGCCCCGGATCGCCCCAAACCGCAGGGCACCCCTGGCACTCCTCCTCGTGGCGCACGGACTCCTCGCGTGCGGCTATCACCTGGCCGGACGCGGGAGCACGCTCCCCGCGAGCGTCCGCTCGGTCGGCATCCCCATCTTCGACAACCGCACCAGCCGGCCCGAGCTGGAGCAGCGGGTCACGGAGCACGTGGTCGACGAGTTCACGACCCGCGGCCGGGTGCGGATCCTGCCGGGGGAGGAGGGGGCCGACGCGGTGCTGCGCGGCACGCTGTTCACCTACACGACGACTCCCGTCGTCCTGAATCCGGAGGGGCGGGCCACGCGCTACGAGATCCTGATCACGGCGCGGGTGGTCCTGAGCGAGCCGGCCACCGACAAGGTGTTCTGGGAGGACGACCACTTCCTGTTCAAGCGGCAGTACGACGTCCCCGAAGTCTCGCTCACTTTCGTGGACCAGGAGATCGTGGCCATCGACAACGTGGCGACCGATTTCGCCCGCAGCGTCGTCAGCTCGATCCTGGAGGGTTTCTAGTGGCCGCGACGCTCCGCTTCGCGCAGTTCCGGGCGGCGCTGCAGCGCGGCTCGATCGAGCCCGTCTACCTGCTCGCGGGGGAGGAGACCTTCTTCCACGAGGAGGTGGTACGCCTCCTGGGGGAGGCGGTCACGGCGCCGGGCTCGGCCGGCGTCAACCGGCACGTCCTGGACGGAGAGGAGGCGGATCTCGTCGAGCTCTTGGATCTCGCCTCGACCTATCCGATGGGGCCGGGCCGCCGCTTCATCGTCGTGCGCCGCGCCTCGCGCCTGCGCGCGGAGAGCGCCGACGGCCTGAAATCCTACCTCGCGCGCCCCAATCCGAGGACCTGCCTGGTCTTCAGTGATCCCGCGTTCGACGAGCGCCGGGCGGTCTACAAGGCGCTCGCCTCGGCCGCGACCCGGATCCAGTGCGAGCCGCTCAGGGACGAGTCGCAGGTGGCCGCCTGGGTGCGCGAGCGGCTGCGGGCCAGGAGCTACGGCATCGCCGACGAGCTCGCGGAGGCGATCGCGCTGGGTCTCCTCGGAGCCGGTCTGGCGCGACTCGATGCCGAGCTCGAGAAGCTGATGAGCGCCATCGGCGCGCCCCGTCCGGTCGCGCCGGAGGACCTCGAGATCCTGGCCGGCGTGCCCCGTGTCGGATCGGCGTTCCAGGTGGCCCTCCGTGCCCTGCAGGGGGACCGGGGGGCGGCGATCCGGGACCTGCGCGCGCTGCTCGATGGCGGCGAGCAGCCGCCGGCGATGCTGGGAGCGATCGCCTGGTACGTCCGTTCCGCCTTGAAGGCCAAAGCCGCCGCCACCCGGAGGATTCCGACGCGCGATCTCTTCCCGCTCTACGGGCTGAGCCCTTCCCGGATCGACCAGATCCGATCCGAGATCGGGTCGGCCTCGACGGGGAGGCTCCGGCGCGCCCTGAGCCTGTGCCGCGAGGCCGACCGGGAGATCAAGGGCTTCGGCTCGAAGCGGCCGGCCCACGCCCTGGAGCGGCTCGTGCACGGCATCGCCCGCGGCGCGGAGAAGGTCCGCTGATGCCCCCCTCGCAGCGCGAGAGCATCCTGGTCCTCGACTTCGGCTCGCAGTTCAGCCAGCTCATCGCCCGGCGGGTGCGGGAGCTGAACGTCTTCAGCGAGCTTGTGCCCTGCGACCTTCCGGTGGAGCGCCTGCGCGAGAAGCGGCCGCGAGGCCTCATCCTGTCGGGAGGGCCCGACTCGGTCTACGACCCGGGGGCTCCGCGCGTCGATCCGCAGATCTTCTCCCTGGGCGTGCCGGTCCTCGGCATCTGCTACGGCATGCAGCTCATGGCGCACCTGCTCGGCGGCCGGGTGGAGCGGGCGCCTGAGCGCGAGTACGGCCCGTCCGACCTGGAGGTGATCGCCGGCGCCGCGATCTTCACCACTTCGCCCAAGACGCAGCGCGTCTGGATGAGCCACGGCGATTCGATCCTGCAGCCGCCGCCCGGCTTCACCGTCGTGGCGCGCAGCACCAACGCGCCGATCGCCGCCATGGCCGACCCGGAACGACGTCTGTACGCCATCCAGTTCCATCCCGAGGTGTCGCACACGGTGCACGGCCAATCGGTGCTAAAGGCCTTCCTGCACGGCGTGTGCGGCTGCTCCGGCGCCTGGCGCATGACCTCGTTCATCGAGGAGGCCGTGGCCCGCGTCGGGGCCCTGGTGGGCGGGGGGCACGTCATCGCAGGGCTGTCCGGGGGCGTCGATTCCGCCGTCGCGGCGCTCCTGATCCACCGGGCGATCGGCGACCGGCTGACCTGCCTGTTCGTCGACAACGGCCTCCTGCGACAGGACGAGGGGGACCTGGTGGTTCGCGCCTTCCGGGACTCCTACCACCTCCCGGTGCGACGGGTCGACGCCTCGGCCGCCTTCCTCGCCGCCCTTCAGGGCGTCGTCGACCCGGAGGAGAAGCGCCGCGCCATCGGCCGCGTTTTCATCGAGGTCTTCGAGAAGGAGGCCGGGGAGTCGGGCCCCGTGGAGTTTCTGGCCCAGGGGACCCTCTACCCG
>DASRJX010000128.1:0-13234 GCA_035649235.1 Candidatus Cryosericum sp. | reverse complement strand
CACCCTCAGCACCTTCACGCCCGAGAGCGCCGACCTCACGACCACCTGCTTCCCTGCCGAGTACGCCAGCCTCAAGGACCGGCCCTACTACGACGAGGTCATCCACAAGCTCCAGCAGGCGGCCCAAGAGGCCCGCGAGGGCGACTCGACGCCCTAGGAGTCAGGCACTCGCAGCCAGGAACCTTTCCTTTCCGCTGCGCGTAACAGAAGACCCATCGTGCAAGGAGATCACCCCATGTCCAGAGCCCTGTCCCGGACCGCCGGCCTGCTGGCCGCGGCCCTCGTCGCCCTGACCCTGCCGCGCGCCTTCTCGGCGGCCGACACGCCTCCCGACGGCTTCTACCGCTATCCGACCATCGCCCAGGGGGCGATCGTCTTCGCCGCGGAGGGGGACCTCTGGAAGGTGCCCGCCAGCGGCGGGGTGGCGCTGCGCCTGACCTCCTTCGAGGGGGAGGAGAAGTTCCCGAAGCTCTCCCCTGACGGCCGCTTCATCGCCTTCACGGCGCAGTACGAGGGGAACGACGACGTGTACGTCATGTCATCCGCCGGAGGGGAGCCGGTGCGGCTCACCCATCACCCGATGGCCGATCAGGCGATCGGCTGGACGGCCGACGGCCGGATCCTGTTCCGCAGCAGGCGCGACCACCCGCACGGGGACTACCGCACCTACGTTCTGCCCACCGCCGGAGGGGTGCCGGAGCTGATCCCGCTCGAGCCCGCGGCCTGGGTCAGCTTCGAGCCGGGAGGAAAGCGCCTCGCCTACCAGAAGATCGGCCTCGAGTTCCACAACTGGAAGCGCTACAAGGGGGGCGAGGCGGAGCAGATCTACGTCGGCACGGTGAACCCGCCGGCCTTCCAGGAGGCCACGACCTACGACGGCAAGGACGCCTTCCCGATGTGGGCGTCCGACGGGCGCATCTATTTCGTCACCGATCGCTGGGGCCGGCCGAACCTCGCCTCGATGCGGCCGGACGGCGGCGACGTACGGCGCCTGACAACCTTCGAGGACTACGACGTCCGCTGGCCGTCGCTCGGCGACGGGACGATCGTCTACCAGCACAAGATGGACCTGTGGGCCTACGACTTGAAGAGCGGCCGGAACGCCCAGCTGCCGATCACCCTGCCGAGCGATCGGCTCCAGGTGAGGGAGCGCTTCGTCGACCCGATGCCGAACATCCGCGGCTGGGGGCTGTCGCACGACGGCGCGCGCATCGCCCTGGAGACGCGCGGCGACGTGTTCGTGACGCGCACGAAAAAGAAGGGGCTCGTCCGGAGGATCACGGAGAGCAGCCTGGCGCGCAGCAAGTACCCGTCCTTCTCACCCGACGGCAAGTCGATCGCGGCCTGGACCGAAGTGGATGGCGAGGAGCAGCTCCTGATCTACGCCGCCGACAACGGCGCCCCGCCGCGGCAGCTCGACAAACAGGAGCCGGGCTGGCACTACGCCGCCGTCTGGTCCCCCGACGGCAAGAGGCTCGCCTGGGGCGACCACCGGTATCGTCTGGTCGTCGCCGACGCCGCGAGCGGCCGCAGGACCATAGCCGACACGGGCGGCTTCGAGATCACGACCTACGAATGGTCGCCGGACAGCCGGTACCTCGCCTACGACATCGCCCTCGACAACGGCTACAACCAGGTTCGCGTCTGGGACGGCGAGACGGCGACCGTGCACAAGATCACCGACCCGATGTTCAGCTCCTATTCGGCGACCTGGGATCCGAAGGGGAAGCACCTGTATTTCCTGTCGGATCGCTGGATCAACCCGTACCTCGACCGCGTCGAGGCGCGCTTCGCGGTGCAGAAGTCGGCGCTGCCGATGGTGGCGGCGCTCCAGGCCGACGGCACGCTGCCGTTCGCACCCCGCGGCGACGTGGACCCCAAGTCCGACGAGGCCAAGGAGGACAAGAAGAAAGACGAGGACAAGAAAGGAGAAGCCAAGGAATCCAAGGAGAAGAAGCCCGAGAAGGCCGCGCCGATCCGCATCGACTTCGACGGTCTTCCCGATCGGCTCGTCCAGGTGCCGGTGGCCCCCGGGCTCTATTACGGCCTCAAGGCCGTCGAGGGGAAGCTGCACTGGATCGCTGTCGAGCCGCGCGGCATGATGCCCCCGGAGGTGCCCGGCGAGGAGGAGGAGGACGACGACCGCCCGGGCGGCAAGCTGATGACGTACGACATCGCCAACGAGAAGCTGGCCTCCATCGCCGAGGGCGTGCGCGGCTACGACGTGTCGCTCGACGGCAAGGTGCTCGTCTACCGCACCAAGGACGGCTTCGTCCGCGCGGAGGCGGGCGCCATGAGCGCCTCGAAGCCCGACAAGGACGCGCCCGGTGGCGCCGACGACCCGCGCATCGACCTGTCCGGCTGGACGCTGCGGATCAACCCGCGCGATGAGTGGGCTCAGATGCTGCGCGAGGCCTGGCGTCTGCAGCGCGACTTCTTCTACGACCCCGGCATGCACGGCGTCGACTGGGACGGCGTCTGGAAGCAGTACGGCCCATTGGCCGGACGGATGTCGAGCCGGGATGACCTGGAGGACCTGCTCGGCGAGATGTTCGGAGAGCTGAACGTCGGGCACGCCTATCACTGGCCGGGCGACCTGCGCCGCGGCAAGCAGACCGGAACGGGGCTTCTGGCCGCCGACCTCGACTACGATCCCGGCAGCGGCTTCTGGAAGATCCGGAAGATCTACGCCGGTGACTACCCGGACCCCGTGACCTCCTCGCCTCTCGCCCGGGCCGACCTGCGCGTGAAGCCGGGGATGTGGCTGGTGGCGATCGACGGCAAGACGCTCGTCAAGGGGGAGGACTATCTCCGCCGGCTGGCGAACCGGGCCGGGCAGGAGGTCGAGCTGTCGATCAACGACGCGCCGCGGGTCGAGGGGGCGCGCCGCGTCGTCGTCAAGGCGGTCGGCAGCGATACCCGCATCCGTTACGCGACCTGGATCCGCGAGAACCGCGCCTACGCCGACAAGGTCAGCGGTGGCCGGATCGGCTACATCCACCTGTACGACATGGGGGGCTTCGGCCTGCAGCAGTTCGCCCGCGACTACGCCCCGCAGTGGAACAAGCCCGGCCTCATCATCGACGACCGCTGGAATCACGGCGGCTTCGTGGCGCCGATGATCGTCGCCCACCTCGACCGCAAGCTGTTCTCGATCGCCGGGCTGCGCTACAGCAAGAACCTCTTCACCAGCCCCGACCGCGCCTTCACCGGCCATCTCGCGGTCCTGATCAACCGCCAGGGGGGCAGTGACTGCGAGACGCTGGCGCAGTCCGTGAAGGACTTCGGCATGGGACCGGTCATCGGCACCCGCACCTGGGGGGGATGGGTCGGCATCCGCGGCGACAAGCCGCTCCGGGACGGCGGGATGACGACGCAGCCCGAGTTCGGAGGCTGGGATCCGCGTGGCCGCGGCTGGCAGATCGAGGGCCATGGCGTCGACCCGGACGTCGTCCTGGACCTCAGCCCGGACGGGTTCCTGGACGGCAAGGACGAACAGCTCGACTACGCCATCCGCGACCTCATGGCCCGGATCGAGAAGGAGCCGCGCGGGCTGGCCCCGGCGCCGCCCGTGCAGCCGCGACCTCTCAAGCCGGTTCCACCGGGTGAGACGCCGGCCAGCTGATCCTGTCCTCACCAAGGCCCGCGGCGCCCACGGGAGGCCTGGTTGGGTCTCGCGGCGCGTTGCGGCGATTTCGGAACCGTGATTCGGGGCTCGACCGGAGGCCGGCCGGCCGCCGATGTGCTACCATGCGTCTTCGCCCGGCGAGCGCCGCATTGGCGCTAGCCGCGTTCAGGGATTATCGTTGTGGGGAGAACGCGGTGGCGTCGGGCGAGCCGTTCGGAAAACCCGGCCCTCGTGAGGTGATCGCTTGAACGCATCCGCCAGACCGCAGGCCCTCGTTCTGAGCGTCATCAACTGGTTCGACACCTGGTACGGCATCGATAACCAGGCCGCCAATCAGCCGATGAAGGTGGACTGGCTGCGCACCGTGCCCTTCATCGGCCTGCACCTGGCCTGCTTCGCCGTCATCTGGGTCGGCTGGAGCCCGACCGCCGTCGGCATGGCGGTGGGCCTGTTCCTGCTCCGCATGTTCGCGGTGACCGCCTTCTATCATCGCTACTTCTCGCACAAGTCGTTCAAGACGTCGCGCTTCATGCAGTTCGTCTTCGGGGTGTTCGGCAACACCACGGTGCAGCGTGGTCCGATCTGGTGGGCCTCCCACCACCGCTACCATCATCAGGTCTCCGACACGCCCGAGGACCCGCACTCGCCGGTGCGCTACGGGCTGTTCTGGAGCCACATGGGCTGGTTCATGTCGAGGGCGCACTTCGCGCCGCGCATGGATCTCGTCAAAGACCTCCTCCGGTACCCGGAGCTGCGGTTCCTCGATCGCTTCGACACCCTGGTGCCCCTCCTCGGAGGGGCGCTCGTCTGGACCACGGGCTCCGTCCTCGAGCGGGTCGCCCCGGGGCTGCACACGAGCGGCCCGCAGCTCTTCATCTGGAGCCTGATCTCGACCGTGGCACTGCTGCACGCGGCGGTCACCATCAACTCCGTGGCGCACGTCTTCGGACGCCGGCGCTATCCGACGACGGACAACAGCCGCAACAGCTTCCTCCTCTCCCTGCTGACGTTCGGCGAGGGCTGGCACAACAACCATCACTTCTACCAGGCGTCTGTGCGGCAGGGCCACCACTGGTGGCAGATCGACTTCTCCTGGTACCTGCTGGTCGTGATGTCCTGGCTCGGCCTCGTCTGGGACCTCAAGCCGGTCCCCCGCCACATCCTCGAGACGCCGCGGCCGCTCGACTGATCCTCAGAACGACCAGCCCACCCCCAGGTTGACCTGGTCGGTGGCCGTGTGCGCCTGGTTGTCGAAGTTCTGGGCCTCGAGCTTGATGGCGATCTGCGGGATCGGCAGGTAGGCCACGCCGCAGGTCTTGGCGGTGAGGTCGTTCTCCGGGTCGGCCGCGAATCCCGGCGGAGCCTCGGCCTGAGTGTCGAGTCTCTCGTACCGGCAGAAGGGCGTCAGGGCCTGGTTCGGCCGTTTCAGGTTGGTCATGACGTCGTAGCCGACCTCCAGGTACCAGCCGCGCATGCGCTCGCCGATCGCGGTGCCGGAGAACGGGTCGATCGCCAGGCTGATGTCCCCGGCGTCGCTCAGGATGTTCTCGACGCGCAGCGCCCGGAAGCGGATCCCGCGCCAGTCGTATTGGGCATGCAGGTCCCAGAGCGTGAGGCGGCCGGGAGGGAAACCGGGCCGTTCCTGCTCCGTCCGGCCGGAAAAAGCCGAGGCGCCGACGAGGAGATCGCCGAACGATTTGTCGCGGATCGGCCGGACGTCCACCCGGGCCGTCAGCGCCATGTCGCTGGCCCGCGCCTCCGATCCCTGCTGCCGTCCTTCCCGAATGCCGTCCTCCGCGGTGAAGCCTGCGGCGTCCAGCGACGTCACGAGATAGGCGCGCCAGACGACCGGACCGGCGTCGCCGTACGCGCCGACGCCCACCTCCCGCCAGGTGGTCGGGAGGATGCGCTGCTCGACCTCCGGCCGCCTGAGGCCCAGGTAGCTGATCGGCTCGTGTTGCTCGTTGAGCCACCCGAGCGGCATCAGCAGGAGGCCTCCCCGGACACCCAGTCGATCGTGGGCCTCGTAGTCGACGTAGGCGAACTCCACGGCGGCCTCGCCCGCCCCCGCGTCCTCCACCAGGGCGTGCTCGATCCCGACGCTGCTGTTGAGCAGGAGGCGCTCCGAGAAGCGGTAGCCGACGTAGAAGAACCCCTCCGCCAGATCGGCCCGGTCCACCATGGTTGACGCCGTATCGTTATCCGCCGATTCGGTGAACCGTTCGTACAGCGCCGATCCGTAGCCGCCGAAGACCAGCCCGCGCTTCGCGTGGTAGACCTTGGAGGCGCCCGGACCCAGACCTTTCACCGGCCCCGCGTCGGGGGGCGGCCCCTCCGCCGCGCGCAGGCGCGCGATCTCGGCGGCAAGGGCGTCGATCCTTGTCTCCAGTTCCGGGATGCTGGCCTCCGAGGGAAGCCCTCCGCCTTGCGCCTGCCTGCGGAGCGCTTCGAGGTCAGCCTGGAGCTTGGTCACCAGCTCCTCGAGGACCTTGAGCCGGCGCCGCAGCTTCTCGGCCTCGTCGGCCGGCGCCTCCTCGGACGCGACCACGATCGGCGGCTCCTCGGCACGCGGCGCCACGGCACCGCAGGCGCTCAGGAGCAGGAACAGCAGTCCGGCCCGGAACCCGATCCCACTCCGCTTGGTCATCCGCCCCCCTCGGGGCGGGAAGTATAGCGGGCTCAGGCTCGCTGGTGCTTCGGGACTTCGACCCCCGGCCGGCGTGCTCTCAATGGCATCGGCCGCTTCCCTCGTCCGTGAACGTCTCGCCGCTCACCGGGACGAACTCCCAGGTGTAGGTGTCCGGCGCCAAGGTCAGCTTCAGCACGCCGTGCGCGCCGCTGTTGCGCACTTCGCTGTTCGCGGCGCGGTCCTCGATCCCCCGCAGCGTCGTGCCGCCCATCCCGACCACGAACTGCCGGATCCCGCGGCGGCTGTCGGCCCTGCCGTCCGGCGCCTGCGGCGCGAAACGTTCGTAATCGTGGTCGTGGCCGACGAGGATCACGTCGGCCCCCGCCTGGTAGAGCACCTCCCACAGCGCTCGAGTCTTGGCGTTGTTGCCGTGCGACCCCGAGCTGAACAGCGGGTGGTGCCAGTAGGCCAGCGTGCACGTCGCGGGATTGGCCGCCAGATCCTGGCGCAGCCAGGCGACCTGGGGTGAACCCGCGGCCATGTCGATGTTGCTGTTGAGAGCGATGATGTGCCAGGCGCCGAGATCGTAGCTGTAGTACCCCCGCCCCGCAGGACCGGCCCGCGCGCCGAAGTAGTCGAAGTAGCCCTTGGCCCCCTGCGTGTTGTAATCGTGGTTCCCCGGTACCGGCCGCATGCGATCCTTGTGCCTCCCCCAGGTCGGCTCGAAGCAACGCTCGTAGGCCTTCATCGAGCCGTCGGGATAAGCGTTGTCGCCGACCGTGAAGACCGTCCCCTGGATGCCGTCGAGCAGTTTCGCCGTGGCCTCGTCGGTCGTCGTATTGCAGTTGCCGATGTCCCCCGCACCCACCAGCACGGCCGTGTCGCCGGAGCGGGGGCGGGGCTTGGGCTCCGGCGCCGCGACCACCGGGGCCGGTGCGGCCTCGTCCGCCGGCGCGGCGGCGGCCACCGCATCCGCCCGCGGCCCGGAGAAGTTGCACACCTCGTGGCTTCCGTCCCGCCCAAATACGGCCCAGTTGCTGAGGGAGTCCAGGTCGTCCTGTTCGGTCCGGAAGGCGTGGTTCAGCGCCAGGGGCTTTTCGGAGCCTCCCGGCGGCGTGACGTAGACGTCGTACGTGCGCTGGTGCATCCGGACGACCATCCGAACGTGGTAGCGCGCGCCGGCGCGGTAGGACAGCGTCGTTTCAGCCTCGAACTCCGAGCCGTTCCGCGAATCGATGACGCCCTCCGGATTGAAACGGACCGAGGCGGCGAGATCGTCGAAGTCCTTCGCGCGACCGAAGGACAGGCCGGTGATGCCGTTCATCCGGGCCTTGCCGGGGATGGCGTCGAACTCGACGCCGAACGTGCCCTCCTGCTCCGGAAAGCCGGTGTTCTTCCACTTCTTTCCGCTCGCGACGCACGGGCCGCCGGTGCGGCCACCCTCGTGACTCGCCTGCTCGCTCCGCGCTGGCTGGCCCGTGCCGGGCGCGGCGGCGGGCTCGGCCCCCAGGAGCGCGGCGGCGAGCAGCATCCCGATACCGATGGCGCGGGGCGATCCTCGATCGCTGCTCGACATGTCTCCTCGTTTGAAATGGCGGAGCTTCAAAAGCAAGTTCCATGCCCGGACCTGGTCGGCCTGTGACCGCCGGGGTCCCCAAAAGAGAAACGCGGGGTGCCCGGGTTCTCCAGGCACCCCGCGTGCTCCTGTTTTGGAGTCAGTTGTCGAGCGGCTTAGGCCTTCGGGGCCGCGGCCGCCTTGATGTCGCTGATGCCTTCGTGCTCGCCGTTCTCCTTGTCGGTGCAGGTGATCGTGACCTTCGCGCCGGCCTTCACGTCCTTAATCTTGTTGATGGCCTGGCCGATGACGGGCGCGGTCTTCTCTTCGCCGGTGTCCATCTTGAAGGTCATTGTCTTGGCTTCCGCGTTGATCGAGACGACCGACACGGTGAGTTCGTGCGTCTTGCCAGTGGCGGCCCCCGTGCCGGCAAACGCTGCCGACATCGGCACGGCGACTAGCGACAGGATCACCAATGCGCTAAACAGCAAGGACAGCTTTCTCATCGCACCCTCCTTGTTCGCTTGGGCGTGTATCGCCTTGCGACCGGGCATCCTAGCACAAACAAACTACCGCGGCGAATTCCGGTGTCCAATCAATCGGCGTACTTGGACATCACCGACTCGACGACGCGGCGGGAGAGGGCGTGGTAGCCGGGGCTGGCGGCGGCAACGATGTCGCGCGCCAGGGCGCGCGTTCGGGGGTGGCGCCCGAGGGCCGCGTAGAGAGGCCGCAGGTACTTCATCCGGCCGACGCGGGTCAGGACCTCGCGCACCTTGCCAAACGCCGGCTCGTAGTCGGATCCGGCGGCGATGACGAGCCACTCGACCAGGATCTCGTGGTTGCCGCGGCCCATGAGCCCGAGGAGCTGGTCCAGAGCGGCGCAGTCTGCGGGCGGCAGCTCCCGCGGCAGGCCTTTCAGGAATACCAGCATCTCGCTCGGCTTCCAGGTGGCGATCTGCGGCGGCGTCGGCCTCTCCCCGCGGGTCCATGACTCCGCCAGCGAGGTCAGGTCCTCGAGCGCGCGCGATCGGAACACCGGTGCGTTCGCCGGCAGGCCGGGCTCGTAGAGCCAGTCGCGCACCTGCGCCCGCTCCGCCACACCGGGCAGCCGCTCCTGCAGGAAGGCGAGCCATTCCTCCGAGGTGATCGAGGTGAAGCGGAAGGCGGCAATGTAGTCGCGCAGGAACCGGTCGAACCTCTCCCGGCCCGCGGTGCGCTCGAGGAGCGCCAGCAGGCGCGATCCTTTCTCGTAGGGGATCGACGAGAAGGCGTCGTCCGGGTCGATGCCAGCAAGATCGGTCCGCAGGCGCGTCAGCGGCGAGCCCGCCCCGAAGCGTTCCATCTCCTCGTCGAGCGCCTTCTGCCCGATGGCCCATCCGAGAACGGCCGCCTCCTCCCCGTGCAGCGCCTCGTGGATGCGCCGCTCCGCGTACACGGTTGATCCCTCGTTCAGCCAGAAGTGATCGATCGAGGCGTTGGTCACGAGGTTCCCGGTCCAGGAATGCGCCAGCTCGTGGGCCACGACGTCCACGAGGGATCGATCCCCCGCCAGGAGTGTCGGGGTCAGGAAGGTCATGCGGGGATTCTCCATGCCGCCGTAGGGGAACGACGGCGGCAGGACGATCATGTCGTAGCGATCCCATTCATACGGACCGAACAGCCCCTCCGCCTTGACGATCATCTCCTCGATGCCGGCGAACTCCCAGGCGGCCCGCTCGAGGGTGGCGGGCTCGGAGTGGACGCGCGACCTCGGGCTGAGGTCCCGCGAGACGATGTCCCCCACCGCCAGGGCCAGGAGGTACGGGGGGATCGGCTGCGGCATCTCGAACAGGAAGGTCCGGGTTCCCGCGACCGGCCCGGGACGGACCCCGGCCGGTCCGGCCGACATGACGGCGGCGAGCGGCTCGGGGACCGTGATCTCCGCCGCGTAGGTGACGCGGACGCGCGGGCTGTCCTGCAGCGGCGCCACGGTCCGGGCGTGGATCGCCTGGCACTGGCTGAACAGGAACGGGTGCCGCTTCCCTTCCGTCTGCTCGGGCGCCAGCCACTGCAAGGCGACCGCGTCGGGAGAAGTCCGGTACTCGATGGCGACCTCGCGCGTGCCGGACGGGAGGTCGAGACGGAGGCGGCGGCCGAGGATCGGCTCCTCGTCGGCCAGCGCATGGGGGATGTCGCGGCCGTCCGCGCCGCGGACGGAAAGGATGGCGAGTCCCTTGGTGTCCAGATCGAACGGCCCGGAGGCCGGCGCGGCCAGCTCCAGCACGACGGAGCCCGACAGGCGGCGCTCCGAGAAGTCGACCGACAGGCTAAGCCGCAGCCGGCGCGTGCGCGGCTGCCCGGCGTCCCAGTAGGAGTGTGGATCGAGCCGGCTCAAGTCCTTCCCCCGTCCTCCGCGACCGCTACCGGATCGGCATGAAGATGTGGGTGATGAGCTCCGGCTCCGGGGTGTTCCCGGGATCGGTGACGTATTCGTCCCACGGCGGCCCGGCGGTCTCGTAACCATGCGCCGCCACGTAGGCCTGCAGCTTGCCGTAGGAGGCGGGCATGTTGCGGTAGGCGCCGCGGTGCACCACCTTGATGGCTTTGCCGGCGTAGGTCTGCTTCACCTGCACCGGGGAGTCGGCGGGCACCTCGCGCTCCGGAGCGTGGTCGACCGGAATGGCGGCGTCGAACTGGTAGCCCGACTCGTCCCACTTATTGTTGATGGTGATCGGCGCCGCGGCCTGCTTCAGCCCGTTCTTCGTCATGAACTTCCCCACCTGGGCGTAGGCGCCGCCGATCGTTTTCGCGATCTCCTGCTCGTCCTTGCCGCAGGACGCCGGCATGAAGGCCACGGTGACGGGCGCGGCGTCCACGACCTCGATCGCGAGATCCGAGAAATCGGCCTTCGGGAGCCCTTCGGCGAGCGTCTTGAGCCCGGCCAGACCCTTGTCGTAGTCCTTGCCGATCATGTCGTCGAACATGAGACCGAAGTAGCGGCTCATGGGGTTCATCCCCAGGTCGGTGTCGAAGCCCCAGGTGACCTTCGTTCCCTCCCCCTCCGGCGCCAGGGTGAACTGGGACGTCCCGGTCCCTCCGCCGCCGAAGTCGAGCTTCACGCGGACCAGGTCCGCATGGCGGCTCTCGATGATCTCCTGGCTTCCGGACTCGACTGTCTTCGGGTCCCCTACCCAGCTCATCTTCGCGCCGACGCCGAACTCGGGGCCTTCATAGGTGTACTTCGCTTCCGGATCGAGGGCGTACCAGGGGGACCACTGGTTGAACATCTTGTAGCCATTGACGATGGCGAAGACGGTCGACGGCGGCGCCGCGATCACGGCCGACCTCTCCACGTGCACCTGCCGCGGCAGCAGGAAGCCGCAGACCGCGAGGAGGCCGACCACAACGACGAGGGCGATGACGATTTTCTTCAGGATGCGCATGCGGCGTTCTCCGGGCGCCGGCCCGATCAGGGGGGCGGCGGACGTCCGGAGTCTACCCGAAGTGGACCCGCGGATGGTGCCCCAAGGGGGGCCGGGGCGGGTGCAACAGAATCAGAAGCTGTAGCGCAGCTGGAGGCTCAGGACCTGGTAGGTGTAGTCCTCGAAGTCCATCCCCAGGTAGATGGCGTTGACCGAGCCGGGATCGTTCCCCGGATCGCCCATGTAGGGCTGCATCTGATCGGCGGCCCAGTTGTCCTCGTCCCAGCGCTCGTACCAGTACCGCACGCTGTACTCGAGGGATTTGCGGATGCGATGCGTGATCTGCGCCGTGGCCACTGTCAGCCTGGTGTCGAGCTGCGGGAACGTGGTCAGGGTCGTATCCCCGGACGACGATCCGCCCGGGGCGAAATCCGTCGTCAGGTCGCCGGTGCCGCGCGACCAGGAGCCGTTCAGGTTCAGCCGCCAGCTCGCGTCCTTGTTGAGATCCAGGTTGAGTCCGAGGTTCGCGGTCTGGTACTCGTCGTCGGCGTCGCTCCCCCAGTCGTCGGCCGGATTGTCGGAGCCGATCCCGGCGGAGGGGGCCCGGTACCGGCTGACCAGCCGGTAGCGGAACTCCTCCCAGGTGTAGTCCGCATAGATGCCGAACCGCGGCGTCGGAGAGAACGTCACGCCGACTGTTGCGGAGGTGTTCTCGTCGAAGGTCCTTCCGGCGAGGAGCAACGTGATGCTCTCGGGCAGGGTGTTGAAGTCGCGGTCCTCCTGCACCATGAAGGAGTCGCCGATCTCGAGCCCCGTGTTCGGGTCGAAGTAGTCGTCGCGCGCGTAGGTCCCCTCGGCGAAGACCGACCACCTGGCGTCGGGGCTCCATTCCACGAACAGGGTGGCGGCGTCGCGGTCCCGATCGGTCCAGGTGAACCGGCGCTCCCCCTCGTTGGCGGCGGCGATGACGGCCTCGCCGATGGGAAACGACTCCTCGTGGTATTCGGCGTCGTAGTGATCGGCGCGGCGCTCCGACCGGACCAGCGTGGTGCGGATGGTGACCTGCTCGTTGACGTCGAAGTCGAGCGTCAGCTTGGAGACCTCCTCCTGCGAGTCCTCGACCGCCGCCGCCTCGCGGGTCACGTCCTGCCGCTCGTAGGAGACGGACAGGTCGAGCCAGGACACCGGCTTGAAACCGGCCAGGCCGCCGTAGCTGTCCTTCTCGTAGCCGTAGGTGAGATTCCGGCGCTGGATGCGGTTCGTCGTGGCGCCGCAGGCGTTGGCGTTGCCGCACAGCGGGATGGCGTAATCGGTCTGCACGTACTCCTGGAAGACCAGGCTGGGCGACTCGTTCTTCAGCTCGTACTGGCGGCCCCAGGCGCTCCAGCGGAACCACGACAGGGGACGGGACGAGGCCCGCACCTGGAACAGGCCGTACCGGTGCTTCCCGTCGTAGCTCTCCGCCGGCAGAGGGTTGAGCAGCGGGGAGAGCTGCCCGTTGATGGTCATCGGCAGGAACGGATCGTCCTGCGTCGTCTCGCTGCCCGAGGCCGTGACGTCGATTCGCGTGCGGCCCGGAAGGTTGACGCCCCCGTAGAGGGTCGCCATCGCCGTGTCGTTGTCGACGCCGTAGGTGAGCCGCTCGCGTCCCGGGATCGACGTCAGCGTCGAGCTGACCGGCTGGTCGACCAGCGACAGCTGGTCGTCCCAGGTGAGCGACTTGTAGCCGGTCTCGAACCGAGACAGGGTCACCGAACCGCCCAGGTTCCAGGACCTCGAGGTGTATTCGAGGCGCGCTCCCGCCCAGTCGGTGCGGAAATCCAGCGGCGCCGCCACCTCGCTGGGGGCCAGGCTGAAGTAGTTGCCCAGCGACTGGGGGGTCGTCCCGTCGCGCCGCTCGCGCTCGAAGTCGACATCCAAGGTCCACGAGCGCGTCGGCGTCCAGGTGGCGCCGACGCCGGAGTGCTTGCGCTGGTACCCGACGAACACCCCCTGGGCCGACTGGTCGATCGCCTCCT